>CAYZQX010000024.1:0-21418 GCA_964480615.1 uncultured Chitinophagales bacterium
AAAAGCCTATTGAGGACGGAACGCGAATGGATGCGCCGACAGCCACAAGCCAGAGCCACGAAGGCACAAGCCCGAATAGATTCTTATTATGAACTAGAGAAAACAGCAGGTCAAAAAACCAAGCAAGATGAAGTGCAAATGCAGATGAAAGAGGAAAGGCTTGGCGGCAAAATCTTGTTGTGTAAAAACGTATCTAAGACATTTGAAGGAAAGCTCATCCTCAATAAATTTGACTATATATTCAATCCTGGTGACCGAATAGGGATTATTGGGCCTAATGGTTGTGGGAAATCCACAATGTTGCGTTTATTCACTGGCGAAGAGCAGCCAGATACTGGATCTATTAAGGCTGGTGAAACAGTGAAGTTTGGCTACTATAAGCAAGATGGTCTAAAGTTTGGAGAGGATAAAAAAGTAATAGACATCATACGTGATATTGCCGATTATATACAGCTTTCTAATGGCGCTAAGCTCACAGCAGTACAACTCCTCAATCATTTCTTGTTTCCTAATCATACCCATCATCAATATGTATATACACTGAGTGGAGGTGAAAAGAGAAGACTCTATCTCCTGACTATACTGATGCAAAATCCCAATTTCTTCATCCTCGATGAGCCTACTAATGATTTGGATCTGCAAACATTAAAGATACTGGAAGACTTTTTGTTAGAGTATAAAGGTGTACTTGTCATTGTATCTCACGATCGCTATTTTCTCGATAAGTTAGCGGATCATATTTTTGTGTTTGAGGGCGATGGAATCATTAAGGACTATCCTGGTACTTATCTTCAATACCGCGAGTGGCTCAAAGCTAAACAGTCAGAAGAAAAGATATTGCCTTCAGTGGATGCCAAGTCAAGTACTGAATACCAAAACAAAGAAGAAAGGTATAAGACGAAAATGTCTTTTAAAGAAAGACGCGAATATGAAGAGCTTGAAAAGGAAATAGCTAAGCTAGAAGAACGCAAGTTGCATATCGAAGGGCTATTAGCAAGCGGGCTCACTGACTCACAAGACATCATGAAGCTCAGTAATGAAATCAGTGAAGTGCTTATGGCTATTGATACTAAAACGGATCGATGGTTAGAACTTAGTGAAAAAGAATAGATTTTCTTAGCTCAGAGGCTATCGAAATAGGTAATCGGAAAAATTGCCTTAATTATGGTATTGTTTAGGGTGTATTGCTCGGGTTATTCTCATGGATTTATTTTGCATTGATCCATAGGCTAGGACCTTGTTTTTTTTATTAGGCTGGTCAGTAATATGCCAGTCAATATCCCTATAACAAGTATCGAAACAAATTCAACTAACCGCACATTTCCTTCATCAATTATTCTAAAATAATTACCAATCGATAAAGCGAGTAAAACGGCTGTGATAGCAAGTCCTTTGTTTTTCATAATTCAATAATTTGTGTTTATAACGATGTAATTATAATGCATTTACTTAAATATTTGACTAAGCAAGGATTTGATGCCTATATATGGACAAGCTAGGCTTTAGCCTTCAAGTGATAATAATTTGTATGGCTAGGTGTGTAGTCGTTTTATAAGTCAATTAATTCATAAAACGATGCACCAAAAAGCTTGTCGAATTGCTCAATATGACTCATATAGCTATATTGTTGTAACGCAATCAATACGAATGAAACTATAAAACCAACTAACTCATACTAGTCGAATCATACACTAACGCAGCAATGTTTAATGCTTAGAAATATATGTAGCACATTATTTCTTATGCTTCATTAATATCTTATCAATTCGCGTGCCGTCCATATCCATTACTTCAAATATGTATTCATTCCATTCTAACACATCCCCTTCTTTAGGGATGCGTTCCATTTCATCATAGAGCAATCCACCTACTGTATCATATTCCAATTCTTCTTGTAAGTGTATGAGGTCAAAGTGGTGTAAGAAGTCGGGGAAAGGATATAATCCATCGATCATCCATGTGCCATCCTCACGCTCCACCAATTGAAATTCTTCTTCGTAGAATTCGCTCACATTGCCTACTAATGCTTCGAGTAAGTCGTTAAGCGTTACGATGCCCTGCATCTGTCCAAACTCATCAATAATTATTCCATAATGGATCTTGGATTTTTTAAACTTCTCCATGGCCTGATAGGCCGATGTTTTTTCCAGGATATAATTCGCTTCTATAACATAGCTCCTTAGCTTGGCATTAGGATTGTCGAAATTAGCGACTAATTCTTTTAATTTTATTACACCTATGAGATTATCTTTGTCTTCTTCATATACAGGATAGACGGAATGCATTTCCTCAAGTACTTGTGGCTTAACCTCGACCATAGGCTCATTGACTTCAAACATGAGGACTTGGTTGCGAGGGGTCATAAGCGTACTCACCATTCTATCGCCTAGCATGAAAACCCTTTCCACGATATTTTGTTCTATTTCCTGAACCTCTCCTCCTTCTTTACCTTCTTGTACAATGGCCTTAATTTCCTCCTCAGTCACCTTGCTCTCATCTGTCGCTTTGATATTAAAAACCTTAATGAATAAGTCGGTAAAATGTGTAAGTGCCCATACAAATGGTGCTGTAACTAAGCTCACAATTTTCATTATCCCAGCAGTGTTTTTAGCGATACTTTCGGGATAAGTCATACCTATACGCTTTGGCAGTAACTCGCCGAAAACGATGGATAGAAATGTAATGCAAGTAACCACTATACCCACTGCTAAGCCATGGGCATAATCAGCAATACTAGTGAATTGGGCAAAATACGTTGCGAGTTGCTCAGCAATACTCTGTCCTCCAAATATACCTGTTAGGATCCCTATTACGGTAATACCTATTTGAACGGTGGAAAGAAACTTGTTTGGATTTTCAGCTAAGTCCAGTGCGAGTTTAGCCTTGGTGCTTCCTTTTTTGGCTGCACTTTCGAGCCTTGATTTGCGTGAAGTTACGAGCGATATTTCCGAAAGCGAGAAAAATCCATTAATTAATATCAATATACCTATTATAAGAAAATCCATTATTTATAATAAATTATTGATAAGAAAAGATGAAGCGCATAAAATACATACAGCTAAGAGACCTATGTTCAGAGAAGCTCCTGCAATAGAATATTGACAACTAGGCTTACATATATGATCAGAACTAAAAGGAGGTTCCGAACTGGGCTCTCCAGTTGATGTGCTAGATTCTTGTGGTGGATTAGCTACCTTATCAGGAGTGTGTTCCATATTTGATTTGCAAAAAATTAACTGCAAATATAGCGCATTTTTTCATATAACCCATCTTGGTTTTTTTGAACCTGTGCAATCGGATAGATGTATAAATAAAATTACATGTTTCGGATCTATTAGAACCTACTGCAAGTCTCGGCCAATCCTAATAGTTGGTTATCCCTTCCCCCTTCCTTTGATCTCTTTTTCGCAAATGAAATTTTAATTCAGGTACATCTTAACTACGATACATAGTTTAGTAAGATGCTAAAGTTGATTAGTTTTCTAATGATCAGCATTTCTGAAGATTTAAAGAGTTAGCCCTAGTTACTGTACTCAATTATTTAGGTATCATTTGCACCTCTCAATAATTTGTTAGTTTAATTTGGTTATAATTCACTACTAAAGATTCCTTCGCCTATTCCTAATCGACAATTCGTAAAAGATAAAAAAGTTTTTATTATACAAGGTCATTATTATGGGCGATGCCTACGGCCCGGGCTATACAGGGCTGCGCTGTCGCTACGGTACTGTGCTGGCTGGCTTTCGACTTAATGACTTTATAGCAACTGAAAGCCAGCCAGCACAGTACAAACCCCTCCTATCCCTATCGTGGGCTTCTCGATTTGCGACAATGATGATAGTTATCCTAAAACAATTCTTCTCTTGCGTCCATTTTTGAATCTAATTGTGAATCAAAGTACTGAATTGAGTAAGTTTCAATGACTGCAATTATTCAACTTCGGGATGATGATCAGCTTGGTGGCGCAGGATATATTCTTCCCTATATATTCTTATTGCAATAAGAAAAATATTGATCATTATGGGTCCAAAAATAATTCCTATAAATCCAAACAATTGCAATCCCGCTAACACACCTAATACGGTTACTAATGGATGTATATCACTCATTCTTTTGAGTAAGGTGAACCGTATAACATTGTCGATCGTACCTATGATGAGTAAGCCATATATTAATAAGCCTATCGCATTCATTTGGTTGCCAGTAGCGAATAGTACAACTACTAAAGGCATGTAACTCAATGCGCCTCCTACGATGGGTATTAAGGTAGCTACACAAGAAAGTGCAAACCAAAATATGGGATTAGGTACACCGAAAATAAAATAGCCTATCAATGCGGTAAGCGATTGTGATAAAGCCACTACTGGTATGCCTATAGCATTGGCATTTACGAGCTTGCGCACCTCACTTCTTACCTTCTCAATATTGTCTTTAGCTAATGGCAAATAGTCATAGAGTTCATCCACGATCTTCCGTTCTTTAATTAAAAAAAAAGCGATAAAGAGCGTCATTATTACTTGTAATATGGTTTCCGCTCCACTACCCAATGCACTAGTGATATTTTGGCTCACATATTCCGCTATTTGATTCAATGTCTTATCTGACTGCAAGGTGTAGCCAGTCTTTTGAGCTAATGCTGACAACATTTCATTGAAAGATTGCATCAGCCTCTCAGGATTGGAAAGATAGGGAAAGAATTCCCTACTAACAAAGTTAACGAATAACCCAATAGGTATAATGATGGCAATTGCTACTATTAATAAAATGATGAATGCTGCATTGCCTGGCCTCCATCCCTTAGCAATAAGTTTATTGTAGTAACTATCACTAATAAGTAAGATTGTATAAGCCCCTAAAAAAGATGGAATAAACATCTTGAGTTTAGTAAGCAATAATAGGCCTAAAGCGATGATGATCGAAATAAAAATAACCTGCCTAATGGCGGTATCCGAAATGCTGTTTTTCAAAATATAGTTTACTTATGGGGTCTAAAGTTAATATTAAAAAAAATAGAATTGAAAACCAAGCTTATGCTTACACATAACATAGTGAATTGATGGAGTATAACAGGATGGTAATATTAAGGACTTAACTTCTTCAGTGGTTTTAGATTATTAGCGAATAAGGCTACTACAATACCAATTGATACGGGACACATGATAATAGACTATGGACTTATTGCAGTTAATGTAACCAGCATTAGGATCGTAAATCGCTTTAACAAGATATTGGACACTAGACTTAGTGCAGTTACTGCAACCAACTTCAGTATCGTAAATCCTAAATCGTGAATCTTGAATCGTGAAAAAGCGATAGGGATAGGAAGGGTTTGTACAGGGCTGGCTGGTTCGCATTGTCAGTGGATAATCCTAAAGACTTATAACCAGCCAGCACTGTACCGAAGCGTAAGCGTAGCCCTGTATAGCCCGGGCCGGAGGCATCGCCATAACAGAATCAAGTTATTTTTATGAGGCTAGGAGTGAAGTCCAATTCCTTAAAATAGAAAGATAGATTTTATTGTTACTCTATTAGGATGCTTTAAGCAGCAGGACACATTGCAGCGTAACTGTGTTTTATGCTTGTACTATTGCAACAACTTTCGTGTCAAACATTCCTTGCAAAAAATTGTTTTTCCGTGCTGGTGATTTTCCTCAGAGAGCACCTCATATATTTCAAGTTTGTCGATTTGCCACTGTAATATTGGGCTTATTTCATAGCTTATGAATGTATAAGAAACTAAGAGGGCACCCATCGCTACTAAGAGCATTTTAGTGGATCTTTGATCGTTGTTTTTATTCAGGATATTGGAAATTCTTCTTTTTAAATCTTGTCCTGAAAAATTATGAATCATTGAGGTTTTATTGTGCGAAGATCGACTTTCCACAGTAGCCATACGCAGTATCAATCCTGCATATTCTTTTGGTGACTCACCACTCCTTACCATTGCTACTTTATCAGCGATAAATTCCGAAAGCTCATTGAGTTCATTTTTAATAAAGTAGTACAATGGATGAAATAACCATACAGGTTGAAGGGCATTGATAATAAATCTTAGCCATGTATCTTTTTGTTCTATATGTGCTATTTCGTGCCACAATATTGCGTGTTTGTCAGGAGTTGATAAGGCATCTAATTCCTCATTCCATACAATGTATTGCCCAAAGAAACGAAAAGATCCTATCTTCTGGTATTTATTGTGATACAATAGGGTATAGTCCTTACCACCGATACTGATTTTTTGTTTTTTACCTGTGTATATAAGGGATTGAAGATACAATATTTGAAACAGTAAAGCCAATAAAATAAGCGCACTACCGATGAGCAATAAGTTTTGAAGTGAGTGCTCTTGCCATACTAAAAAATCAAAAAATTTATTGTCATCATATACAATAATGTTTTCCTTGCTGATATGCTGACAGTGGCAAAAATTCTTTTCAGTCAATGCGAGCGAAAAACAAGCTTCTAATATTTCCTCCTTAGGGCAGAACTCAGCTAATACATCATAATTGCAGTTAAATTGAGGTGTAGTAGTTATGGATCTTTTGAGTTCGTACTTGGTGAAAAAACTAGGTATCACCAAGCTACACAATGCAGCCGCAAGTAAAAATATCTTACGGCCTTGGTAGCCTACGAATTTTGTGACAAACAAATTGTACAATAGCCATCCTATGGCAAGCAGTATATAGGTTAGTAAGACGTAAGTCAGCATGGTCACATACTAGGTTATATTAATGGTCGCCTTTAGCGATCATATCGCGAATATCGTCTATTTCTTTTTCACTTAACTTTTCTTGATCCACTAAGGCACTTACTAATGAGGTTGCTGATCCTGCAAATACATTTTCAAGCACACTCTTGATATGCATAAGCTGGTAGGACCGTTTGGATATTAATGGAAAATAAAGATGTGTCCTTCCTTGGGCTTCATGGCCTATAAATTCTTTTTCTTGTAGTATGCGAACTGTGGTAGAAATGGTATTGTATGCTGGCTTTTCAGCTTCGGGCCATACCTCAACGATCTCTTTTACATGGGCCCTATCCAATTTCCATAGCAAATTCATCACTTTGAGTTCCAGATTGGTCAACAATTTATTCATAACTAATACTTTGGGTGTAAAGGTACTTTAAAATACTAGTTTTTTAACTAATTTATTAGTTAAAAGCCGTTAATAGACGTTTTATGACATTCAAAAGCCAGAAAACATGGTCAATTTCCAGAAATTAATAAAGGAGAGGTTTTTATTACGGCCTACTTGCGTTTCTTCATCAATAAAACAAAAAACCAATATCCACAAAAAATTTCATCCTTCCTAACTATGCTAATCCTATTGACTTTATTCGTAACTTTGCGGAATTTTTATTTGAACCTTTAGAAATAGATTGAATGGCATTGCGATATCCACAATACAATAGTTTAAGTTTACCTGCGATAGATAAGGAAGTCCAAAAATGGTGGGATGATAATAAGATTTTTGAGCAGAGTTTAGCCTTGCGACAATCTGGCAAGCCATTTATATTCTACGAGGGACCACCATCAGCTAATGCTAGGCCAGGCATCCATCATGCGATGGGTCGTACTATGAAAGATTTATTTTGTAGGTATAAGACAATGAAAGGATTCATGGTCAATCGAAAAGGTGGCTGGGACACCCATGGATTGCCGATCGAATTACAAGTAGAAAAAAATCTTGGTATTACTAAGGAAGACATCGGTCATAAAATAAGTGTGGACGATTACAATAAAGCTTGCAAGGCAAATGTCATGCAGTACAAAGATCAGTGGGATGACCTAACGAGGAGAATAGGTTATTGGCTCGATTTGGATAAACCCTATATTACATTTGAAAATGAGTATATGGAATCCTTGTGGTATCTGCTAAAACAAATGTATAACAATGGATACTTGTACAAGGGTTACACGATACAGCCTTTCTCACCTGCAGCAGGTACGGGATTGAGCTCAGCTGAATTAAATTATCCAGGTACTTATCAAAATGTAAAGGACACCACTATTGTTGCTCAGTTTAAAATGAAGGATAAAGAGGATACTTATTTCCTTGCGTGGACTACTACTCCTTGGACCTTGCCTTCTAATACCGCTTTAGCTGTAGGACCCGAAATCGAATATGTGATGGTGGAAACATTTAATCCTTATACTGCCATTCCGGTAAAATTAATTTTAGCTAAGGCATTACTATCAAAATATTTTAAGCAAGAGAGCCAGGACTTGCCTATGAGTTATGAGTTAGGGCAAAAAGAGCTTCCCTATCGAATCATTAGCAGCTTTCAAGGACATGAGCTTATAGGAATGAGGTATGAGCAGCTAATGCCTTACCAGCAGCCTGAATCAGGTGATGCATTTAGAGTTATAGGTGGCGATTTTGTTACCACGGAGGATGGTACAGGTATTGTACACATTGCCCCTAGCTTTGGTTCCGATGACTTAAGAGTGGCTAAGCTCAATGGTATAGGTGCATTGACCCTAGTGGATAAACAGGGAAAATTCATTGACAGTGTTACTGATTTCGCTGGTCGCTATGTAAAAGATTATAAGAATCAAACGGACTATGTGCCTGTGGACATCGATATCGCCATAAAATTGAAAAAAGAAAACAGGGCATTCAAGGTTGAGAAATATGAGCACAGCTATCCGCACTGCTGGCGTACTGATAAACCCATTATTTATTACCCATTAGATAGCTGGTTTATCGCAGTAACTAAAATTAAGGATCAGCTCGTAGAAGCTAATAAAGAGATTAATTGGAAGCCTGAAGCTACAGGTACGGGGCGATTTGGCAACTGGCTTGAAAATGGGGTGGATTGGAATCTCAGCCGTTCTCGCTTTTGGGGCACACCACTCCCTATATGGCGCACCGACGATGGTTCTGAAGAACTGTGTATCGGCAGTATTGCTGAACTTGAGTCAGAGATCCAAAAAGCCAATAAGCAACTAAATATAAATCAGTCATTACCAAAAGATTTACATCGACCTTATATCGATGAAGTAGTATTAGTATCACCTAATGGGATAGTGATGAAGCGCGAGCTAGATCTCATTGATGTATGGTTCGACTCAGGCGCTATGCCCTTTGCACAATGGCATTATCCATTTGAAAATCAGGACATTTTTGAAAAGAGTTTTCCTGCTGATTACATCGCTGAAGGGGTGGATCAAACACGTGGTTGGTTCTATACCCTTCACACCATTGCTGGGTTAATGAATGCTGATAAGGCCGATCCTAAGCAAAGGATAGCCTTCAAAAATGTGATAGCAAATGGCCTCGTGCAGGATAAGACTGGTGCTAAAATGTCCAAGTCCAAAGGAAACGCAATAGATCCATTTGAAACAATTAATCAGTACGGTGCTGATGCAGCAAGATGGTATATGATTTCTAATAGCCAGCCTTGGGAAAATTTGAAATTCGATATGGAAGGATTGGCTGAAAAATCGCGCAGTTTTTTTGGCACTTTGTTCAATACTTATTCTTTCTTCGCCCTCTATGCTAATGTCGATGAGTTTACAAGCCAATACCCTCAAGTTCCTCTATCAAAAAGGCCTGAGATTGATCGCTGGATATTGAGCAGGCTGCATTCGCTTATACGATCTACAGAAGCCTATTACGATGACTATGAACCTACCTGGGCGGCGCGCGGCTTGGAGGAGTTTATGGATGAGCTGAGTAACTGGTATGTGAGATTGTGTCGCAAGCGTTTTTGGAATTCTATTAGACTTGACGAAAAGAGTGAGGATGCTAAGGACAAGCTAGCAGCCTACCAAACTTTGCACACTTGTATCGATGTGCTTGTGCGCATGATGTCACCCATCGCACCATTTTTTGCTGAATATTTATATAAATCCTATACCCTTGATTCCAGCCTAAAAGAATCAGTACATCTTTGCGATTTCCCACAATTTAGTGAGCAATACATCGATGGTGATCTTGAGGAACGCATGAGCCTAGCACAAAAGATTTGTTCACTCGTACTTGCGCTGCGCAAAAAAGAAAAGATAAAAGTGAGACAACCACTGCGTAAGATTTTAATACCCATCAGCGATATTAAAGTTCAAGCACAAATTAAAGCAGTGGAGAATCTTATCATGAGCGAAGTGAATGTGAAAGAAATAAACTACATCACGGACACCTCTATGGTAGTATCCAAATCCATTAAACCCGACTTTAAAGCCTTGGGCAAAAAAGTGGGCCCACTGATGAAAGAGGTTCAAGCAGCCTTGAGCAGTTATACCAATGCAGATATTGCTGCCCTAGAAGCAAATGGACAATGCCAATTAAACCTCAATGGTGAATCAATAATCCTTACATTGGAAGATGTTCAAATTCTGACCACAGACATACCTGGCTGGTTAGTCAATAGTGAAAATGGGATTACAGTAGCGCTCGACATTTCAATCGATGAGGAATTATACGATGAAGGGATCGCAAGGGAATTTATTAACCGAATTCAGCGTTTACGTAAAGAATCTGATTTCGATGTAACCGATAAAATCAAAATATTCGTTGAGGCTGAATCCATATTCGACCGCGCTCTGCGCAAACATGCCCCCTATATTTGCGCTGAAACACTCACTGAAAATTTTGACTTTGTGAAAAATGACCAAAAATTGGATCAAATTTTGGATATTAATGAGGTAAATCTCAAAATATCAATTTCTAAAATAAGTTAATTATAAGATATGCCCGCATCTAAAAAAAATAGTAAGCAGGCTTCCCCAGTAAAAACGAAGGCAGCTACCCTTACCAAGACAACAGCACCGACTAAGACCAGTGCAGCAGCTAAAAAGCCCATTGCTAAAGCCGCTACTCCGAGTAAAATTGCCAAGAAATCAGCGGTTAAACCAGCCTCTAAGAAAACCAACGAAAGCCCTCTGACACCAAAATCTGCTGTCAAAAAGGTCAACCCTGTCACGAAAAAAGTCGAAGAAAGCAAAATTTCCAAAACCACAAAAGAGACAATTGAAACTGTCCAAAAAGTAAAAAAATCTGTTTCAAAAACAGCACAAGTTGCTAAAACCCCTACTGCAAAAAAGGAGAAATTTGTCGCTAAAGAGGAAATAAATGAAACAAAAGTAACTAAAGGGACAAAAAATTCGTCTAATCAGGAAAAAACCAAATCATCTGCATTGAAAACAACCATTACAGGCGAAATGAGCCAAAAGAATTTTTACAACGATGAAGAATTAGTGGAATTCAAGGAAATTATAGATGAGAAGCTCGCAGTAGCCAAGGATGAGCTGCGTCTTATTAATGAGGAAGTAGCTAGGATGACCGAGATGGGCATTGAAGATCGCCATTTTAACCCCGAAGATGCTACAGGATCCATCGAAAAAGAAACCTTGAGTGCCAATGCGCTTCGTCAAGTACAGTATATTCAGCACCTCGAGAATGCACTCATACGCATTAAAAATCGCACTTATGGTATTTGTCGTGTCACCGGAAAGCTTATTGGCAAGGATCGCCTTAAAGCTGTACCGCACGCTACCCTGAGCATGGAAGCAAAACTTTTGCAGAACAAATAATCAAAAACCGATTCCAATATCTGCCGAATAAAGTTTAGTTTTGCAGATTAATTCGACAATATTTGAAGGGAATACTCAGTGTTATACTGCTACTCACGCTTCTCCTACTCGACCAAGCACTAAAGATATGGGTTAAAACCAATATGTATAGCGGTCAGGAGTTTAAGATCATTTTCGATTGGTTTCGCATCCATTTTGTAGAAAACAATGGCATGGCCTTCGGCCTTGAATTTGGAGGCCAATCAGGAAAAACCTTTTTGAGCCTCTTTCGCATCATCGCCTCAGGATTTATGTTTTACATACTATTCAGTGTGATACGACGCAATGCCAGTTGGGGTCTGATCATTGCCCTTATACTGATCACTGCTGGCGCAGTAGGCAATATTTTGGATTGCGCTTTCTATGGCTTATTGTTTTCTGAAAGCCCTGAATACCACCGAACCATCGCTACTTTCATGCCTGCCGAAGGAGGATATGCTAGTCTCTTACATGGAAAAGTAGTCGATATGCTCCATTTTCCTATCTATCACAACTACCTGCCCGACTGGCTGCCATTCTGGGGTGGCAGATATTTTGTATTTTTCAGCCCTATCTTTAACCTCGCCGATGCGTTCATATTCCTAGGTGTGTGCACGATACTTTTCTTTCAAAAAGAATTTTTCAAGGAAACAGCACAAATCGAAAACACCGTGTATAACAAGGCATCAAACACCAATTCAGCATCAAGCATTGTCGATCATACACAAGCAGAATAGCAGCAGCCTACCAAGGCCTAACCTCGCGCCCCTAACCATTATTAACCATACATGCAGGAAATAGAACAGATCAATAATAAGATCGAAAGAGCCGTACTCGTAGGGCTTGTCACTAGAGAACAAACCGAGGAAAAACTCAATGAATATCTGCTAGAACTTGATTTCTTGGCAAATACCGCAGGGGCTAAAGTCGAAAAGCTTTTTACGCAAAAAATGGATAGCCCTCATCCAGCTACCTTTGTAGGTACTGGCAAGCTGGCTGAAATCAAAGCTTATGTCGAAAAACACAATATAGACCTCATCATATTCGATGATGAACTCACTCCCTCCCAGCAGAACAACATACAGCAGGAATTGAATCGCAAGGTGGTGGATAGGAGCAATCTTATCCTCGATATTTTTGCCACCCGAGCACAGTCGGCACAGGCCAAAACTCAGGTCGAACTGGCCCAAATGCAATACCTATTGCCACGCTTAAAAGGTATGTGGACACACTTGGATCGCGTAAAAGGAGGTATCGGAATGCGTGGATCAGGAGAAAAAGAAATAGAGACTGATAGAAGGGTTGCCAAAGAACGCATCGCACAGCTCAAACTAATCCTCGAAAAAATAGCGAAGCAAAATGAAACCCAGCGCAAGTCGCGAGGAGAACTCATCCGTGTATCACTCGTGGGATATACTAATGTGGGCAAGTCCACACTCATGAACTTACTGAGCAGATCTGAAGTGCTGGCGGAGAATAAATTGTTTGCTACACTCGACACCACCGTGCGCAAAGTGGTATGGGGCACTACGCCCTTCCTGCTCTCCGATACTGTGGGATTCATACGCAAGCTGCCCCACATGCTCATCGAGAGCTTCAAAAGCACGCTAGAAGAAGCCCGAGAGTCCGATCTATTATTGCATATTGTGGATATCAGCCATCCGCAGTATGAAGAACAAATCGAAGTGGTCAATAAAATATTGAATGAAATAGGTGCCGATGGCAAAAGAACCATCTTGGTGTTTAATAAAATAGATGCTTATGCCGAAAAATATTTCGATGAACTGCTACCCGAAGAAGAGAAAAAATTAATATGGGAAGAGCTGAAAACTCAATGGCTACAAAAGACGGCTAACCGCGCCATCTTCATTTCAGCAGCTGAGCGTATGAACATCAACGAGTTGAGAGAAATGGTATTGAGAGAGATCCAGGATCTGTATTGCATCCGCTATCCTTATAGGACGGAGTGGTATTAATCACTCGGCATCTAGCCATCAGTCATGAAATATTAATTCTAATGAAAGATTTATAGGCGATAACAGTAGGAAACTAATCCTGATAATACATAAGAACATTTTGGGGTCATCCCCTGCCTGCTCTGAAAGCTATAAGTCTAGCCCAAGCATTGGTTTGCAGGCAGGGGTCGGGCTATACGCTACTATCTTTTTGTGGGCTTAATCACAATTATATTTCCTATAGGAAGGCGTCATCACACCCATCCTAAAATGTGCTTCTACTTATCATAACACACAAGCCCACAAAAAGGATATCCGCTTCTATCCCTTGCCCATAACAGCCAGAAAACCAGCGCTACAACTCCACCTACCATGCATTGCCACTTTCGATTATTTTGGAAATAATTGATGTGCTTCATGTTGACTTGTAATGCATAGATCTGGTGGGTAAAACTTTCTAAACTATGCTATTTGAATCATAATTATACAAACACATAAAACCACACATTATACTAACAATTAACTACTATTTTTAAAGAATGAATTTGCAAAATAAAAGGGTTACTGCATCTATTTGGTTTTTCAAACAGTATTAACATGAAAACAAAAACCCACATTTGCGAATCTAACACTCAATAGAAAAACAGTGACACAATATTTTCATATCCCACATTATTCATTATAGATTGTAGTTGTATAGTCAATTTTAAATGTTGATAACCTAACTAATAGCTGTAGTTCTTTGAAGTTTGGTACAAGGGTGTCCATAAATTAATTTATTGTTATATTTGTACTGGTCTTAGTAGGTATTCCTTGCTTTCCAGTTAGGCAGATTTCTGTATTTACTTGGACTCAGCAATAGTATTGATTCCGCATTTTTTAGGATGTTATAGGCTGTCTTACCTTTGGATTTGTTCGTTTTGAGATTCGTTAGGTGTTCGCCTATAAACCTGCCTGAGATTGAAGGCATTAGTCCAAATTAAGTTAGCGGATACTATGCTAGATGTTTCCTTGATGCTCAAAATAATGAATTTAGCTATGACCAGAAATAATAAATTTGCTGTATTCCTAATTGCATTTTGCAGTTTAATATTTGATCTAACTTGTTATGCACAAGCAGATGAGCCATATACTAGAATGGAATTTGGCAAAGGACTTGGTTTTGCCTCTGCTGATTCATCCTTTACCTTGGCAATTAACGGCCGGATACAAAGCTTGCTGGAAGTCAAAAAAGATTTTGGCAACGATACTGTACGCGCTGATTTTATGATCCGTAGATGTCGATTAAATATACAAGGTAATGCATTCAGCCCTCGATTTTCTTATCGCATTCAGCTAGGTTTTGCACACGGAGATATTACCTCTGCTAATTCGGCTGCACCAAACAATCTTATACTCAGAGATGCAATGCTTTATTACGATGTTTCTAAGTGGCTTAGGTTAGGCGTGGGACAAACCAAGTTGCCTGGAAATAGACAAAGACAAGTATCATCAGCTAATCTTCAGTTAGTAGAGCGATCCATAGCTAACAATAATTTTACGCTGGATAGGGATAAAGGGATATGGATAATGAGTGCTTTTGATATAAACAAAGCTGCACTAAAAGCTACACTTTCGCTATCAAGCGGAGAGGGTAGGATCGTTTCTGATAAAAATGGGAAACTCTGCTATTCAGCGAGAATAGAACTATTGCCATTCGGTGAATTTGCTAATAAGGGCGATTATATGGAAGCGGATATGGAAAGACTAAAGGAACCTAAACTTTCGATTGCTGGGGCCTATAGTTACAATAATGAAGCATCAAGGACGATGGGACAGCTGGGTGAATACCTATATAATTCAGAAAAAGCAAATATTCAATATTATGGAGGAGACTTATTCTTTAAGTGGAAAGGCTTAAGCATTGAGTCCGAGTTGTATCACCGAACCTCAAATAAAGGAATTATTACGAACGCTACTGACTCAACTAAAAACAATTATATTGTTTCGGGCACTAGCTTATTATTTCAAGCTGGATTCCTTGTTTCCAATAATAATGAAATAGCCTTCCGATATGCTCAAATAAATCCTGACACAAAGGTTAAGGATGCAATGAATAAGCAAAAAGAATATGTCATTGGGTATTCTAGGTATTTCAAAAAGCATAGTTTGAAAATGCAAAATGACCTAACTTACCTTGACAATGAGGATAGTGAACATATCATATACAGGCTATCTTGTGTTGTGAGTTTTTAATAGGAAGTTATTAAATAGGTAATTTCTATATTCCTCAGTTGGCGTGAAGTTATAGTTGTAATGTTGATTGTGAGTTGCCACTCCTATCTAAGTTCTGAGAATAGATAGCGTGCTAATAAATATTGCCAGGTCTATAACCCTTAATTCATAAGAAAGAGCTAGCATATTATTGAGCAAGCCCCAGTTAATCCACAGTTATTTCCAACCCATCATAAGCGATATGCATACTGGGTGGCAATAATTTTTCAGTCTCAATATGTGTACCCATTTGATGTGATAAGTGGGTGAAATAAGTTGTAGGTGCTGCTATTTTTTGTGCGATAGCGATTGCCTCAGCTAAGGTATAATGGGAAATATGTTTTTCTTTTCTCAATGCATTAAGGACAAAATATTTTGAACCTTGAACCTTTGCAAGCTCCTTTGCTGTGATATGATTTGCATCGGTTATGTATGTAAAATCGCCCATTCTAAATCCCAGTACTGGAAGCAAGTGATGCATAACACTTATAGGTGTAATGGGGATATTGAAAAGATTAAATGTCCTGTCGATATCAATGTTTATAAATTCCATTTCAGGCAATCCTTTTATAGGTTTGGATGTGAAAGCGTATGCAAACTGATCTCTAATACTTGCCTCAACTGCTGCGGAACAATAGATTTTAAGGGGTTCGTTTTGAAAAAAATTATAGGCCCTTATATCATCCAGCCCTGCTGTATGGTCTCTATGTTCGTGGGTAATCAATATAGCATCAATGCGCTGTACCTGCATGGCTAGCATCTGTTGTCGAAAATCGGGACCACAATCAATCAAAATATTTTTAGTACCAGTTCTAACTAGTAGCGAGGATCGCAACCGCTTATCCTTAGGATCTAGTGACTTGCATACATCACAAGGGCAAGCTAACATGGGCACACCACCGGATGTACCAGTACCAAGAAAATTAATATTCAAACTCTGAGAATACAATGGTGAATAGCACAAAGATAGTGAATCCACAACTATTATACAATGAATCAATGCTGGATAGGTATAGGATGATGCCTGAAATAGCTGGGTTGAGCATGCCTACTATTTCGCAACATAACCCAAATAGCCTTTCTTGTCATATCAATAATAGGATTGTCAAAAATGGATGGTGGTAGTATATGCTCATTAACTAGAAATTCCTAAAAGCTGTGTGTAGCCTATAAAATAATTATTTTGTACTGAAGGGAGTTTTCAATTGTATAGCCAAAAAGTTTGCATTATAAATAGAAAATGTCGTCTCTACTTAGTGTTCCTTCAAGTTGTATTCGCGATAGGGATGCGGAATGGGTTAGTCTTATTCACTGACTCCCACCACTGATGTCTTAGGTAAACTATGTTCTTATAAACAGTAGATTACATATAGAGCAATAAATAAAAAGGAGTCAGTGAATAAGACCGAAACGCAGTGAAGCCTGGAGCAGCCCGGGCCTGTAAGGCATCGCCCAAAATTTCAATATTTTGAGTTGTGAAGTAGAGCCTAAGTTATAGCAAAAATAGGGCTATTGCATCACCGTATTATACTAAATTGCCCAAACCACATCATTGCAAAAAAAAGTTAAGAAACCACATAAAAATCGAGCAGACTCTTTGCTAGGCTCTTATTAGTACGAAAAATTCTACCTTTGGGCTTTAAAATAAAAAATGATGAAAAATGTTATTGGCTTTTCTCTTCTGTTAGTATTATTAGTTATAGGTGCTTGTAAATCCAAGACTGAAACAAATCCAAAGGAAAATACAGCAGTTGCAACTACTGAGCAAGTAGGAACTGCCGACGCCTCAGGAAGTCAGGGCTTGAAGATTGCTTATTTTAATGAAGACAGTCTTATGGCTAACTTCAAAGTGTTTGACAAGAAAAAAATAGCCCTCACTGAAAAGCAAGCCAATATAGAGCGGTCAGCAAATACTAAAATTCAATCCCTTCAGAAGGAGTATAGCGACCTTGAAGCACGTGCTCAAAAAGGAGATATTCCACCTGCTAAAATACAAGAAGAAGGTATGAAACTAGAGGAAAAGCGCGAAAAGCTTCTTAGAGATCAGGAAAGACAAACTACTGCATTGCAAGATGAACTGGTGGCACTTAATGAGGAATTGCGCGTAAAAACTTTAGAGGCCATAGAGGAATTGAAAAAAACGGAGACTTATGATTTCATATTCTTGCATGGTACAGTAAGCGCAATAATGGACGCCAACCCCAAGTATGATATTACTACTAAACTAGTAGATATCCTCAATACTAAAAATACGGAGGAGGCAAAATAATTGTAGGTATATTACAACTTAATATAGGTATTTATCGTCCTACACAAGTATGAAAATTAATTTCTTAATACTCATTATTGGCTTTGTGGTAGGCCTTAACACCGCAGCACAAAACCCAATAGGTGTGTGGGAAACTCATTTGCCATATCATGTAGGCAATAGTTTAACGCTCAGAGATCATTCTCTCTTAGTAGCTAGTGAAAATTCATATTTTTTTAGTTATGATTTAGAGTATGGTTCTATAGCAACTTATACGAATGTCGATGGCTACTCCTCTATTAATTGTCAGATCATAAGATATGATGAGGTTACGGGTGTTACCCTTATGTTATATGCTAATGGGGATATAGATTTAGCTCAGAATGGAAATATACATAACCTATCGGGTCTTCGCAATAATTTGACCTATTTCGATAAAACTGTTAATGAAATAATTTTTATCAATGGGAATGCTTGGTTAGCTACTAATTTTGGGGTAGTTATTATTGACATGCTGTCCAATGAATTTAAAGAAGATTTTACCATCGGCCAAAATGGAGACATCATAAAAGTATATGATATAACAACTGATGGAACCTCGATGTATGCAGCAACTGAGTACGGTCTTTTCATGAGCAGTTTCGATAATCCCAATCTCGACAATTACTTAGGCTGGACCCTAATCGAAACGCCTCCTGCATTATACGATTATGCACAATGCTTATATCATAATGGCAATCTCTATTTTTCAGATAATACTAACTTATATAAAAAAAAGACGGATGGCAGTTTTGAGCTGATATACAGTACTGATATGGGGCATAAGATTACAAGGATAGATCCATCCCTAGAGCGGTTATTGCTTTTAGAATATGAGTTCAATGCATCGGATGAAATAGTAAATGCGCAGATCGCATTAGTGGATTCCTTAGGTCAAGCTATAAAGTACCATGAGGATTATGTGAATCGGCCTAAAGAGACCTATACCGCTCCTACAGGTGAAATATATGTCGCCGATTTTTGGAGTGGATTATTAAAGCTGGTAGATGGTGTGATGCAGGATCGTATCGTGCCTATGTCAATTCCTACTATCAATGCACGCCAATTAATAGCCTACGATGACCGTGTCTTCATAGCCCCTGGTGGTGCCAAGCTGAATTGGGGCGATATAGGAGGGCCTGGTGGTGAAGGATTGATCTATAGAGCGGATAATATATGGAAACAAAAGACCGCTGGTGAACCTGGCCTCCAAAACATTGAACGGCTCGCCTGTTGTGCATTTGATCCTGTAATCAATAAAGCTTATTTTGGATCTTATGGACGGGGATTGGTGGAGCTGAGCAATGATGTCGCTACGCATTATTACGATGACTTTGGCTTACAAAGTCATATTGATGATCCAGCATCTTTCAGAGTAACTGGCCTTGCATTTGATCAAGATCACAATCTTTGGGTGAGTAGTTATGGTGCTAATAAACCATTGTCAGTAATTACTCCTGAGGGCAATTTTGCTGTTTTTGAGAATCCCATATCCTTGCCATCCACTAACGTAAATTCGATGGTTATAGATGATGAAGGGAATAAGTGGGTACTCATAGCTAAGACCGGAATATATGTGTATAACAGTGGCGTTAATGTGCTCGATGGCAATGATGATGAAGCTGTATTGCTCAATTCCACTAAGGGGAAAGGGGGGTTACATTCACTTTCGATATACTCCATTGTCAAAGATTTAGATGGGGAGATATGGGTAGGAACTGATGATGGTATCACAGTGTTTTACTGCCCTTATTTTGTTTTCGATGGAGGCTGTGATGCCACTAGACCCATATTGGAAAAAGAAGATGGAACAGGGGATTATCTTATGACAAACCAAACTATTATCAGCATAGCTGTGGATGGCGCTAACCGCAAGTGGGTAGGTACCACTAATGGCTTGTTCCTGCTCAGCCCCGATGGCCGCAGCACTATACATAGTTTTACAACCAGCAATAGCCCCTTGCTTTCTAATTTTATCAATTCAGTGGATGTCGATGAGGTGACAGGCAAGGTATATATTTCCACGAGTAATGGGCTTAATGTGTATCAGTCAGATGCGCAAATGGGTGCTAATGGATTTGAGAATGTCGTAGTGTATCCCAATCCATTGCGCCACCAGTTTGAAGGACCAGTAGCCATAAAAGGACTAACCCGCAATGCGGATGTCCGTATTACCGATGTAAGTGGCAACCTAGTACACCGCACCACTGCACTTGGCGGCCAGGCTATATGGGATGCTAAAAATGCGAGTGGATCGCGTGTTGCTACAGGCGTATATCTTATATGGTGTACCAATGAAGATGCTACCGATGCGTATGTCACTAAAGTATTTATAGTAAACTAGCACCACTTGTTAGTACATACTAAAGGAATCGTACTTAGATCCATTAAATATGGAGAAACCAGTTTAATTGTAAAAGTATTTACAGAGGAGCTGGGCTTGAGAAGTTATATAATTCAAGGCGTACGCACTACTAAAAACCACTACAAAGCGGCAATATTCAATGGGTTTCACACCCTCGATCTCGTGGTCTATGAGAAAAAAGCCGAACATGGCTTATTGCGTATCAAGGAGTATAACATCACTCAAAGTTTTGAAAATATACATAGGGATATAGGACGTACTGCTACTGCGATGTATATGATTGAATTTTTAAACCACATCGTACAGGAGGAGATAGCCGATAGGGAACTTTATGGCTTTATCACTTATCAACTGGCCCTACTCGATGATCCATCCATTTCCATTGCAGAGTTTCCATTGCGTTTTACTGTGGAAATGATGCGGTATGGCGGCATTATCCCATCTAATAATTATGCCCCTAGCCACCAGCTATTTGACCCTCGTGAAGGCCTGTTTAGCCCTTTTAGCCATCCTTGGTCATTTAATGAGACGGAAAGCCAATACCTGAGCAGCCTGCTCAACTGTTTTGAACTGAACACCTATACGAGTGGCTCAACAAATAATAATAAGCACCTGAGAAAAGAACTTATGGCTAAAATTTTGCAATATTTTAGTCTCCACCTGGATTATTTTAAAGAAATGAAGAGTCCACATATTCTGGAGGAAATTTTTTCTTAATTTTTTCAAAATAAGTTTTTGAATTTCAACTATTTATTTTACCTTTGCCGTCCCTAAAGGAAAACATCGACTGGTTCGGTGTTTGGGTGAGATGGGTGAGCGGCTGAAACCAGCAGTTTGCTAAACTGCCGTACATTGAAAAGTGTACCGAGGGTTCGAATCCCTCTCTCACCGCTTTAAGGAATAGTTTTATTCATTGTAATTGCAAGTCTAGTTGACAAGATGGAATAAGGCTAATAGTTAATTGTCAATACGGGGTGTAGCGCAGTCCGGTTAGCGCATCTGCT
>CAYZQX010000025.1:0-20717 GCA_964480615.1 uncultured Chitinophagales bacterium
CGAAGCATATCAAGCGCAAGCGCAGATTCTTGTTGCCAATAGAAAATATTATTATCCAACAAGTATCCTGGGCCTTAGGCATCGCCATAATCACAGTTGATCAGAACTCGCTAGACTTTATGAATCCTAAAAACAAGCCATTTCTTTGATTTATTGAGCCTTCATAGATTGCTGATAGATAAGCTTCCTAGATCAACTAAGGAAGGATTTATTTTTATGTCAATAGCTCTAATGTGGAAATAAAAAAATACACTTATTTTTAAGCAAAAATACCAAATGAGGGTACCCAAAACGCCACTACTGAGAAAATTGCGCAAAGCATTAAATCTTGCATTGTATGCCTCCAAGAACGATGTATCCAGTCGCTCTGAAATAACTGATCTATTAGCCCAACATCAAATTTCGCGTCGTAAATTTGTAAAACAATCTGCTATGGCTGGTATTGCATTGGGGTTCTCAACTATGCTCAATACTGCGGGTTGTAAAGAAGATAAGGACATACTCAATGGGGATAAGAAGGTTGTGATTGTAGGTGGTGGTATTGCTGGATTAAATGCTGCTTATCAACTTCAAAAAGCAGGTTTCGCCTCCTTAGTATATGAAGGAAGTAACCGAGTAGGGGGCAGAATGTTCACCGCACAAAACTTAATGGGAGAAGGTCTAAGCACAGAATTAGGCGGCGAGTTTATAGACTCAATCCATGAAGATATGCTTGCCTTAGCGAACGAACTAGGTCTTGAATTATTAGATACTTGGTCGCCATCGGAATCTAACCTAACTGAAGCCTATTTTTTCGATGGTCAACATTATAGCGTAGAGCAGGTAATCGAGGCATTTATAAGCATCGCACCTCAAATAGAAGCCGATTACAATGCCTTGCCAGAACTTATTGATTATCAAAACACGGAGGCCGCAGCAATTGATAATCTTTCCATAGCTGCCTATCTTGATCAAATAGGTGCAAGCGGACTTATAAAAAAACTTTTATCAGTTGCTTATCTTACTGAATATGGATTGGAAATTGAAGAACAAACCTGCCTGAATTTACTATACCTAATTTCAACTGACACTTCGGAAGGATTTGACATATTTGGAGAAAGTGATGAACGCTATAAAATAGTTGGAGGCAATCAAAAAATTACGGATCAAATAGCCAATCAATTGGATTCGCCTGTATATACTAATCATAAACTCACAGCTATTAAAAATTTTGAGCAGGGTTACACACTAGAATTTGATGCAGGTGGAAACTTAGTAGAGGTATATGCTGACTATGTGGTGCTAACAATTCCATTTACCATGCTTCGATTAGTGGATATACAAGTGTCCTTACCACAAGTCAAAAGAGATGCAATAGACCTATTGGGTTATGGCATGAATGCCAAAGTGTTTTTGAGCTACAATGAGCGAATATGGCGTAATATGAACTATACAGGTGAAGTGTTTACGGACTTACCTGTACAGCTTGCATGGGAGCACACTCAATTGCAAAATAACAACGAAGGAAAAGGTGCATTAACCGTATATACTGGTGGACAGGAAGCTATAGGTATGATCAATCAGTCAGCTAGCTATTATGTGGATTTATTAGAACAAATATACCCAGGTTCATCCAGCTTGTACAATGGGATTAATGATAAGTTTCATTGGCCCACACATCTTTGGACCAAGGCTAGTTATGCCTGCTATAAGCCAGGACAAATAACCAGCTTTGGGGGCGCTGAAATAGAACCAGTAGGCAATATCTTTTTTGCTGGTGAACATTGTAGTACCGACTTTCAGGGTTATATGAATGGTGGCGCTGAGACAGGTCGCAGGGCGGCGGAGAGCATTATAGAAAAGCTTTCATAGTATTACTGTTTTCAGCTCGCAATTGTGCTCCTGCTCATTTTAATAATCACCACGGTCACTTGACTATTTGAATCTATTTGTAGTCATCCAATTATTGTAATTAGTCCATTACAATAGTATTAAGGTCTTGCACCCATTAATGTGATACAGACCACTTATCATCCTAGTTTTATTATTGGATTCGTTCTTACTTGTTCTTTATCCTTATTTTTGTATTTTAATATAAAAATAGCAGGCTTACAATGCATTTAATTTTAAATATTAATCGGATAATTTTTTGCTTATCACTTTTAGGTATTATAAGTTTTAGTGCTTGTACTAAAAAAATATATTTTACGAAAGAACTAAAAAAAAGAATTGAACATTCAGGACAAGATATTAGCAAGGTGCAATTCTATAGTTCGCGCGACATAACGCTTAGACTGAATGATCCCAGTTCAGAGATCAAGATTGATGCAGGGAAAATAAAAATTAATGATCAGCGAAAAATAAGCGAAGTTTTTATAAAAAAATATACCAAAGGGATGTGTGTAGCCAGCTATGATGATCAGTTAGACATAGCATTTGAAAAAGGCGAATATCGATACCTAGGATTTATAGAAGAAGATTGTACTAAGAGCAATACAAAGTGGATACTCAAAACACCTGTAGGTGACAAGACCTATAGCACTACGCACTATGATGGTGCTGAATATTATATCACACCAGAAAGTGAAAATGCTAAACTACTTGTGAAGAAGAAACAGGTTGAAAAATTGATCAAGAAAAGAAGGGTTTTGCGCGGTGTAAAAGTGCGATAGCAATCTACTATGGCCTTGCTAAATTTCATAAGATAATCAGATCATTTTCAATAGCTAAAAATTATTTTATGTGGCGATGCCAAAAGGCCCGGGCTCTACGTTACTATCTTTTAGGAGGCAAGTGTATTACTTAATAAAATAATACTACATTCATATTATCAAGTTACAAAGGGGCGTAGTAGGACGAATTTTAATGCCTCCTAAAAGGATATCCACTGCGATCCCTATCGCAAATACATAAACTACAAAGCCGCATTATTCCAGCACTTTAGCTTTGTTAAAAAACCGTAGCATCCTATCCATAAAGCAATTCATTAGCTGTACTTAACTATTAAGTGTAACCATTTCCACATCAGTTGATCACATTATGTTCATAAGACTATTGTTGCTAATCCGATGACCTTGCTCATTTGTAAATAATTGAGTTTGCTCTGCACAAGCAGCTTTGTTATACTTATATCTAATCAAGAAAGTATTTCAATTTGAATTATAAATATGCATCCATAATAAGAAACACATTCTTTTTGAAGCCTATTTGGCAACCATTAGTGAGTGTGACAGATCACAACTAATCTGCTACTAGTGTGCAATTAATAGCTTCCCTATATACCAGCGATCATCTGCATTAACTTGCAAGATATACAGGCCATTAGCTAATGAACTGATATCAAGTTCCATGCCATCACTTGCTACTATTGAGGCTTTATGTGACATGCACAATTTGCCTTGGTAGTCTATAATATCAACCGTTAAGTTAGTAATATCAGTAGCTAAGACTGGCATGATCAATTTTACATTATTAGCAGCGGGATTAGGGAATATTTTTACTTGGCCATCCTCGTCATTACTCAATTGTGATGATAAACCCGTTATCCCTATTGTAATAACGTGATTATAGGTGTGCAAACATTCGGGATTCAATGCATCTACTACAGATAATGAGATATTGTATTGGCCTGGTTCTGCATAAGTATGGATAGGTGTAGCCTCAGTCGATAGGGCACTATTAGAACCATCGCCGAAGTCCCATAGCCAGGTACTTACATTTTGCAAGCCTGTATTGAATGATATGTCACTCATTGCCATTGCATAAGTAGGAAAAACAGGCTCTTGTGTATTATTAGTGACCACAATCTCCTGTGTACTTGTATTACATCCCATATCATTACACGCTGTTAATTCTACGTTATATACTCCTGGACTTGTATATTGATTTTCAGGATTTTTTTGTGTAGAAAAAGAACCATCCCCAAAATCCCATGACCAAGTACTTGGCAAGTTTTGGCTTTGATCATTAAAAGCAATAAGTCCAGGACATATTGTGCTGCTTATGTACGAGAAATCAGTTGTAGGAACACTAGCTTCTACTGCACAACTGTAACTGACTTCAAATCCAGCATATTGTGTGTTCGCATCACTAGATTCTTGTATAGTGGCTGATGAACCTAAAACAAATACTGTTGTAGGAACATTATCATATCCATATATCCCGAGTATAGGGCTATCGGTACTGGGTCCACTGTATATGATGAGTTCATCAAACACTTCTTCATATTCAAACTCACTAAAACTTAATAAAATTCCTGTAGCTCCTGGGATATCAATTGTCACTGAACCATTAGCCATAGGCAAGTAATCGCCTGTGGGGCCACCGCTATCGTATATAAAGCCTTGACAAGTATTTAATACAAGGTTGCCATCATAAGGAATTGAGGCAGCTCCACATTCCATATCCACTAATATGGGTATGGGGGGAGCTTGGTCACAGCCATTGTCATTACAAGCAGTGAGGATTACATCATAACTGCCTGAAGTTTCATATTCGTGCACAGGATTTTGCAATGTAGAAGTTGTTCCATCACCAAAATTCCATTGCCAACTAGTAGGGCCATTAGTGCTAGAATCAACAAACTGTATGAGTTCTTCGCTACATATTGCGTCATTACTTGCCGAGGCTATAGCTTCAACATCTCCTATCACTGTTAGGCTTATTGGGACTGTTATTTCTGGATTCATTGGATCATTAGTAGTAAATATTATTGCATTATTATATACCCCTGGACTTAGGCCTTCTGAATTGATTGTATATTGTAAGTTGAGTGGGCTTTGTGAGCCTATAATACCTGTACTGTCTATATCCATACTAAACCAGCCGTATAGATTTTCGGAAGTCAGAGGCGGAATAGTTGCAAACACTTGACTACTTACTGCCGAAATAAAAGAACCGTTAAACAATTCTACTCCCGAAACCAAATCAGTTATAGTAAAGAATTCCCATATCATGTCATCTGGGGGTGGTGGACCAAATAAAAATGCCTGTAAAAAAAGTCCAAAACTATTGCAATTGATATTTTCTATTGTTTCGATGTGTAGGCTCCCTGGTTGTTCTGAAATCGGAGGCCCTGAACCAATATTAAATCCCGAAGACTGATCTGTAATGTTCCAAGAATAGGACCCAGGGAAGACCTGATTCCCAACTTTATACGTAAATATGATGCCGCAATGTTCTCCGCTTTCTTCAATCACAACTTGATAACTGAGATCGCTAAGACCTAGATTCCAGAGATTTAACGTGCCATAATAAATTTCATCAGGGGACAAGGTTACATTAATACTACCTGGTATTGCTGACACTTGCGGTGCCCCTATACCAAAACCATACAATGGAATATATAAAGTATCCGCATTAGAGTGAATAGTTAGGTTGCTACCAAAATTACCTACATATTCAGGCGAAAAAATGATTTCAAAATTTTGTGATTGATGGGGCGGTATGCTAAAAATACCACCATTGACCATATAGCTATCATTGTCAAAGATAAAGTCGGTAAGTTGCAGATAGCCCGATCCCGTATTTTCAACTGTAATAAACAATGAAGAACTGGTATTTTCCATCACCTGCCCAAAATCTAATTCATTCGTATTGAGTTCAATATCAGGATGGCCAATCACATTAGCCTCCACTGGCAAATACAATAAAGGAAAACTTGGTGAATTAGTTTGAATAATGATGGTGTCTTGATAAATACCTTCGATAAGCTGGGTAGCATCTATTATCGCGTTAAATATGCCAGCACTACTACCAGCCACCTGCCCATTGAGCGGATTCATACTCAGCCAGTTTGCCATTACATTATCATCTGGTGCAAATGGTGCTGTGGTGAATTCTAATGTACAAGGCACCAAAATATCTAATATGACTTCACCTGAATATAAGCCAGTGACCAATAGATTTGTTATATGGCAACTAAAGCTGGGATTATTAATGGAAAAACGGTAGGTATGTTCAGGGTTTAAGTTGGTTATTTCAAACTCATTGACATTATTACCTATGAGATAAGGTGGTTCAAATGTTTCCACAATCTGATCAGTCATTTCATCGGTAAGTACTAATTGATAATCATCAAAAAAATTAAATGATGATGAAAAGTTTAATAATACTCCCGCACTGTTTTGTATTGTTTGATCTAAATAATAATAATTGAGGTCAGCCACACCGCTGTTACTTATCGTTATAGGCACTCCCAGTTGTGTACCACCATCGAGCGTTACTGAAATGGATTGTGGGTCCAATGTAGGCATGGGCTGCCCTGCCACATTGCCACTTAGATTTATTACTGTATTAATATTTATGCCTTGAAGTGTAAGAGTGCTCGTATGAGCCCCATTGCTGATACTCGAAAAATAGACGGGTACTAATACAGATGAAAAAGGAAGCATTGTAATAGGCACATTGCTAATACTAAAATTATTATTTGGGATATCTAGATCACTGATAGTAATAGGAAGATTGCCGCTGTTAATGAGTTCGATATACTGTATAGCAGTTGTGGAATTAATGATGGTTCCAAAATCAACATTATTAGTAGAAACTTCAAAACTTGTGCTTGGAACTAACTGAATAGTAAAAGGTATCGTGGTGCTCAAATTATTTACATCATTACTCCCTATCAAAAATTCAAGATAACTTATTCCAGAATAAAATTGATCTGCATTGATTTTAATTAAATCATTTATGCTTTGAGAAGAAGGAATAATGTCATAATCAGGAATTAGATATTGAATTGGATAACTCTCTTTTTCAATCAATTCAAACAAATTATTTCTCAGTGTTGCGATAGGCAATATCACTTGATTGAGGTCAATGCCTATATAATACACCAGTCCATAACCTATGCGATTCATTGCCATTACAGAGCTGCCATTAACTAGATTGATCAGCGATGATCCATCATTAAAATGATAGGTTTCTGCCGCCTGTTCATCGAGTGCTGGAATATTGACGCCTTGTAATAGTCCATATACATTGTTTGAATTATTGGTGTTGATGGAACTGTCATATCCATTGTACTCCGATTGAAAAAAGCCCAAGGTATTGAGAATATTTTCAGCTGCATTGACTATATCTGATTTAGCTTTCAGGATAATAACCTGGCCGCCATTCATAACAAACTCATTAATTACTGGGCTTAGGTTAGCAAATGCGGCGAGGTCATAAAAAGGTCGCTCTGGTATAATGAATAAATCTTTTCCTTTAAGCAATGAGGCCATTAAGGCTGGATCATTTGTTTGCGTTTTACTTATTGAAACATTTGTAGATAATACTAATGATAGCGTATTGACAAAAAAGCTGTACTGATTATCTAGCAATTGTATATATTGGTTATTGAGATCAGCTCTATAGTCATAAAACAAGGCATTAAAATTAGGCACTGGGCTTGAATTACCTATAGATAAATCATATAACAATTCACCTTCACCTGTATTCGATATGGACATCGGTATTTCTTCTGTATCACCTATGGATAAACTGAGATTTACAGCATTGGGATTAATGCTTATAGTTGGGGCAACCTGCACAGTGATCCATTGTGGATCCGCTGCCAATTCTATATTACAAGAGAAATAAGTCATATTTACTTCATACACACCTGGAAGGACGTAACTGTGATCGGGGCTTTCTTCAGTAGAACTGGACCCATCGCCAAAATCCCACATAAAACTTCCTTCATTGGTGGTTGTGTTTTCAAAATGAACTTGTTGTAATAGTGCTGGAAAGGCATCACTTACCTCATAAGTTACAATTGTGTTACTGCTACCTTCTCCCAAAGTCCATTCGATTTGAAAGCCGTCAAATACAACTGAAAAATCGCTGCTAAAATGAATTTCAGCGATACCACTTGGTATGACAATGTCCTCTCCATTATTTGGCATATCTGATGGCGCATTAAAGGTGGCTATTGTTTCGCCTTGTACACCATCGATTATCGTTAGAAACTCAAAACTTTGTTCTATACTGAGTAAGCCAATAAATGAAAGCGTAATAGGTTCGCTATTAGGAGATTGTATGATAAATACCCCTGATTCGCCATTCGTATAGCTCCCTAAAGGTCCGCCACTATCGAATAATGTTCCATAACAATCGGATGCAGTCATAATTCCACTAATGGGCATTGTATAAGTCTGACCTGTAAGGTTGCCATACAAGGTCAATAACAATAGGAAAACCACAATTTTTTTCATAGCCAATATTCTTACTCCTAAATGTACGAAATAATTAGCTAACTAGTTAGTTTCTACTTTGCAAAATTTTATTTATCGCCTTCTACCATCAGCTAGGAACTGCCTATTTTAATACCAAAAGCCTTGTTTTATCAGACTATTATTAAGCAATAAATAGGTAAATAAGCAACAATGATAGCATCTCTTATAGATTGCTAGCTTAGACGCAAGTAGGCATTCATCCACACATCGGGGATCTCATTATTCAATGCTGTTTTGTAATCCTCATATAGACAAGGTACATATTCAAAACGTGTTTTCTGGCGGAGCTTAGTGACTGGAATTTTCATCCACCACCGCTCGCTTTTTTTGCTTTTGATGAACAATAAATCATGTCCGGCATCTTCCATTTTGACGGTAAAAAGATAGTAGTCATTGTCTTGTGATGGTTCATCGGATTTGCGTCCATAGTATCCTTCGATAAAGTGCCAAACCATTTGTGCCACTACTTGTGCGGTTTGATTATCACTATCTTTTTGACCATAATATTCATATATTCCTATGGAACTCACCACATCACTAAGTCCTGAAAATCGGGTAAGGCTGCAAGCGGTCTCGCTCCTAAGTCCATGTGGGGAATTGTTTTTTTGTGCGGCAGCATCCGTATAGCGCAAAACTGAAAGATCGATACTCACCATGTCGGCATGCCTTACCAAAGGCTCAATCCTATTCGGATTTTCATTGAGGTGAGCCAATCGCCAGCAATCGAATTGCATGCCTTCCAGGGTATTGACAATCTGTGGATCATTGAGGTAATGCTGATACCCTGCCTGTATGTAATGGCTTAAATAGTTTGGCTCATGACCAATGATCTTAAACAAAAAGGATGTAGAATCACATTCTGCCTTGCTCTGATTCAGGTCTATTTTTTCATCAAAGACTGCCAAATTTATTGACTGATCAAGAAAGCTATAACCCAAGAATTGTCCATAAGTCATATCATGTGTTCCGCCTATTAGTATGGGTACAATTTTTTTGGCCATTAATGCGCCACATACCCTTCCTATACGCTCATAAGTATCATCGACTGTATCCCCAGGGATGATATTGCCCATGTCCACACAAAAAAATGATGGATCCCAGTTGTAGAGCTTAAATAGCTCAGCCCTTACACGATCAGGCCCTTCAATACAGTTTTCATTGTCCTCATTCTCCACATCAATGGGCAGGCCAATTAGCGCGATATCAAAATTCTCAAGATCAGTAATGCCAGGCTCAAATGCTTCGATGAGCATCCCGTATTGATTCATCGTAAGGCCTTCCATATCCACATAGTCGGAAATGGGCCTTATATCTAATATTTCACTTATATCCATATGGAGTGGTTGGGAATTGTATCGCAAATGTAAACAGTAAACCAGTAATCCAATAATTGCGATTACCAGTTGTGTAAAAAAATGGCTGTATTTTAAAAAATATTCAAGCGATAAGACATATTCTGCAAGAGTCTATCAATGTCATCCTACGAATTATTACCCTACAATTAATGTGTCATCTTCTCTTATTTCCTATCAGGTAAAATAACATATAGACACTGTGAACTAATTATTTAATGATGCCTGATATGTAGGTAACTATAAGTAATACTTTCATGCAGATTACAGGATGTGCCATCCGTGAATTGGTTAGTAAAACAATTGTTATATAAGCTCATTGTATTTGCGATAGGGATCGTCGCGGATATCCTTTTAGGAGGCAATCGTGTGATCAATTATTATTAGCTATTATCCATCGATTTAGAATATGTAAGACATTAGGATATTGTAATATCCTTGCATCCTAAAAGATAGGAGCAAAGAGCCCGGGCCTAAAAGGCATCGCCATAAGATTAAAATTTAATCGTATTCATCAAGCTTTAATTGATAATTAGACTTTACCTTTGCCAATCAATTTTATTATGCAAGAAAATCTTTTACGTTTTAAGTCGCGTCCCCCACAAATCGTTTTTGAATGGAATGATCATCAAACCGATGCTAGGGGCTGGGTAGTCATTAATTCATTGCGCGGTGGTGCAGCTGGAGGTGGAACACGTATGCGCAAGGGATTAGATAAGACGGAAGTGGAGTCACTTGCTAAGGTGATGGAAATTAAGTTTACCGTATCAGGGCCGCCGATAGGTGGTGCAAAAAGCGGTATCAATTTCGACCCCAATGATCCTAGGAAGGAGGAGGTGCTCAAGCGCTGGTTTGCCGCCGTTTCTCCATTACTTGAGAACTATTATGGCACTGGAGGCGATCTTAATATTGATGAGGTAAGGGATGTGATACCCCTCACTGAGGAATATGGGATATGGCATCCACAAGAAGGTATTGTGACAGGCCATTTTTTGCCATCAGAGGCCGATAAAATTAGGAGGATAGGCAATTTGCGAAGCGGTGTGTCAAAGATTGTAGAAGACCCGCTTTACAATATAGCAGGAGGCAAAAAATTTGCCGTGGCTGATCTTATTACTGGTTATGGCGTAGCTATGTCGATCTATCACTATTACCAGATCTTTAAAAAAGAAGACTTAGCGGGCAAAAAAGTATTGATACAGGGATGGGGCAATGTAGCTGCTCCTGCCGCTTATTACTTAGCACAAAAAGGTGCATTGCTCACAGGTATTTTAGATCGTCAGAGTGGTTTCATTGATGAAAATGGATTGGATGCAGAAGGCGTAAAAGACCTCATTATTTCCCGCAATGGCAATCAACTGAATGCTGGTGATAAGGGTTTGCCGATAGAGGAAGCCAGTGGGCTATTTTGGTCTAGCAAAGCCGATATTTTTATACCCGCAGCCGCCTCTCGGCTTGTCGTAAAATCACAGATTGATCAGCTCATTGCATCAGGCATTGAATTGATAAGCTGCGGTGCCAATGTGCCATTTGCCGATGAAGATGTATTCTTTGGTGAACTGGCTCGATATACAGATGAGCAGTGTAGTCTCGTTCCAGATTTTATTGCTAATTGCGGTATGGCTAGAGTATTCGCCTATCTTATGAGCAATAGGGTAGTCGAAATTTCTGATGAAGCCATATTTGAAGATGTATCTAATACTATAAAAAATGCACTGCAAGAAGTGTATAATAAGTCGGTAAGCACTAAACACATTACCCACACTGCATTGGAAATGGCTCTTCACAAAATATTTAATTGATCCTACTATAGCAGATGAACATAAAGCAATAAGGTTATTTTATGTATTTTGGGGATATGCTAAATGTTGTAATGACCTATTTGCTTGATGATAGATACTGATTAGCAAGTTCTTTTGTAATACAAAAATTATAACTGCTTATCGTAATAAGTGTTCATATAAAATTTACGAATTATAAAAAAAAAGCCCAGCATAAGTGCTGGGCTTTTTTTTATTTACATTGTTGTGATAATGATCTTATTATTATTTCTTCATCATCTTGCCTGACTGAATTAATTCACCAGTACGACTATCTAATAACTGATAAAAATATATCCCTGTAGTCCAACTACCTGAAGCGATAGTGGCTGTGGATGCTACCTGCTCGCTATGTATTCTGCGACCATTGATATCCATGATATTCATCGTTATTGGTTGATCTAACCCATTGATCGCTACATTCAGTTCATTAGCGAATGGCATAGGGAAAACAGTGAAGTTAATAATATCTAAATGGGCAATAGCTGTGTTTTGCTGGCAAGTAACAAAGCAAGTTGCGTTAGAGTTAACAGTTCCCACACCATTAACCGATGCTGTGACCGTAAGACATACTTCTCCTGTATCCTCAGGCTCTAGTACATAGGTATAAGATTCTTGATCACCAGTTACTGTACCTACTAGGTTAAATCCATTGAATATGCGGTACTCTGAAAGATTAGCAACATTACCCACATAAGGCGTCCATTGAAGGTGCAGCTCAGTTTCACAGCTAGCATCAACTGCCGATGTAAAAATTGTGGCGTGATAAGCTGAATTTACGGCACTCTCAAAACCATTATCACCAAGTGCTGATATGGAATAATAGACCGGTCCATCATTAATCGGTGCATCCTCATCCACATAAGTAGATTCTAAGGAATCCTCAATAGTAGTTAATAATCCCCAAGGATCATCTACATTGACTTTTCTATAAATATTGTAGCCAGTCGCCGTTATAGGGGTATCAAGATACCAATCGATCCATACCTCGTCATTAATTATTGAGGTTGAGATTAAGTTAGGAGCCTCCGGTTGAGCCATTATTGCCAATGGCAGCATAAGTAAAAAAAGTAAAGATTTACCCATATTAATATATTTTCAAAATTTAAGTTGCAAATTAGTCCAAAATATAAAGCAAATATAAAAAATTGTTTGTTATTTTGACAATCAAAGCCCAATTAATGCAATCATCCACGTAATAATGGCTACAGAATCGAAAATAATCGAATTAGAACATTCCCTTCAGCTTAAGCAAATGGAAATTAACTCCTTGCTGGAGATCACTGCTGCAATCAATAATAACTTGAATGCTGCGGACTTGTACAAGATTTTTAGTTTTAACCTCAGAGCTATATCCATTCACAAAATGGCGATGGCTGCTAAGAGAGATAATAACTGGGAATGGGTAGTTTCCCATAATACAAGTATGGAAGACCTCGTACGCATTGATATTGCCAATGAACTCAATCATTATAATCGGCCGGGCACTTGGTCCTCTGATAAAATAAAAACCAATCTCAACTATGTTATTCCCGTGTATCACAAAGATGAACCACTCGCATTTTTGCTCATCGAAAATGATATTACTAAAAACAAGACAAATGATGACCAGATAAAATTTATTCAAACCATAACCAATATCATAACTGTAGCCATAGAAAACAAGCGACTATTCAAAGTACAACTCGAAAAAGAAAGGATCGCTAAAGAACTCGACTTAGCTACTAAAGTTCAAAATTTATTAGTGCCTGAAAAATTGCCTAATGATCATGAGATTGAACTATCAGCCATCTACTTACCACAACAAGATGGTATAGGTGGTGATTATTATGACTACATATCCCTATCGGATACGGAGCATTTATTTTGTGTAGCTGATGTATCCGGTAAAGGTATTAGTGCTGCCATGCTGATGGCTAATTTTCAAGCACAATTAAGAGCCCTCGCACACGCAGGTGTAAGCCTCAAAGTAATGGTGGAAAAACTAAATGCAAGAGTCGAAAAAATTACGAGAGGCAGGAGTTTTATATCTATGATTATTGCCAAGTACAACGATAAATCCAAAAGACTTACTTATATAAATTGCGGACAGCCTCCGGGTATATTTATTTATCAAAATGAAATTATATACCTCAATAAAGGATCAATTGTATTAGGTGTATTGCCTGAATTGCCCTTCCTCAATATTACCACGCAAGTACTCAAAGAAGATGCCATTGTTTTCTTTTACAGCGATGGATTAATGGATCAGCAAAATGAAAAAGGCGAATACTTCGATGAAAAAATAATAGCTGAATTTGTATATCAAAACCGCGAAAATGGCATGCAAGCTATAAACCTAGAATTAATGGATTACCTCAATCAGTTTAGAGGAAATATGAATTTCGCCGATGATATTACCGTGCTGAGCTGTAGATTAAAAAAAGAGAAATAATACAGAAACAGTTGTATCTCAACAACTGGTATAACTTGTTCCATAACTATAAACTAGGTGATTGTGGCGATGCCTACGGCCCGGGCTCTTCGTTGCTATCTTTTAGGAGGCAAGTGCTTAACTCAGGACAATAAGTTTACCTGCCTTTTAACAAGTTACTAATACAAGGAGTTCAACAGATCCCAATGCCTCCTAAAAGGATATCCACTGCGATCCCTATCGCAAACAGCCTTTTACAATATTGATTCTTGCTGAATTATCGAAAGCATACTTGGCATTTAACGTTCAGGATTTAGTGTCAAGCATCTATTGTCTAGCCTTAACTTATTAGCATCTAGCGTTCATATACAATCTTACAACAATGAAGTCAGTTTCTAAAAAAATATTACTTGCCCAGGTACCAGTTTCTAATGCCCAACATCCAGTTTTAAAAGTCTATAATCCCGCATCCAATAGGGGTACATACTCTTTGAGTTTTACCACGAGTTCTTTCTGCAAGATGCCTAATTTTTTTTCTTTGAGTTCTTTTTTTACAAATGCATTTGCCCTAATCTTTTCAACACGCTTTATAATTTTATTATTGCCTATAACTTCTATATCCAAACTGTGTTCAGCCAGCTTATCGAATATATCTGCATTGACTTCATACTTATTGATCAACAGGAAATAATCAGGTCGATACTTATCGATAAACATATTCCACATTTCAATATTTCGTTGATCTATCTTGATTTCTAATATACCCTTATCATTGGCCTTGTAACTGCTTATATTTGTAAAATCATCTTGTTCCTTAGGCGTCAAGTAAATAAACTTCATATCCTTCACTAAGGCCATTGAATCACATAAACTTTTAAAATAGTAGGCAGCAAGATTTTCAGGTTCTATACCTAACTGCTTCTTAGAACGTTCATACACATTGGGTTCCGCTACAAAATTATTGGGATGAGCGATGATCACAAGTGCTTCTAGTGGGTCGTTATTTTGAGCAATCAAGCCCAAGGTGGAAATTCCAATAGCAAGAAAAAAATACTTGAATATCTTCATAATTGTACTTGTCAAAATCTATAATATTGTTATGCTTGTTAAAAAAATAATACGCCCTAATAATCTTTCGTCTATTCTATTAGTATCCGATTAATTCTTCATATCCCAATTTTCAAAATCAATTTCTCTTACTCTCTTTTTATCTCTTGCCAGCTCCGCATATTTTCTAATTTCATCCCTCAAGGCTTCTGCATTATGGATGCCATAAAGTTCCACATTAAGATCCAAGGGATTGCTGGTACACAGGGTTATATGACTGAGATTAAATATTTTTAAATACCAAGGTTGCTCAATTAAAAACTCCTTGATTCTATACAATTCCACTGACCGCTCTTCTTTCGTCATAAGACCTGACTTGTAAAAAAAACGCTCTGAGGTAAGTTCATACCTCGTCTGGTTGAGTTCATACCACTTCCAGCCAGCGTACACTATTGGAAAAATTATAAAACCAGGCGCTGACCCTATTACTAAAAAGCCAACAAGAATACACATTCCATAAGTGGACCAATTCATCACTTGCGAAGGAGAGGATTCCCATATTTTTCTTTCATCCATTGCTTTTAATACCTATTGTAATATTTTCCTAAATCGATAACAAATAGCCATTGTGAACACACCCAATTATTTAGCAAAGAAAAAATATGGAACAATCAACACAATTCTATATCAAAATCCTTTACAATTAAGGGTGTCCGGCAAAATTACATGTAATTTTTGTAGTGTATAAAAACCAGATGAGCCTGCCGGGGCATATTTGCCAAGGATAGCTATATGTACATACAGATTTTAGTACTTCAGAGTAATTTTTCTAAATGATATTTCCTAATGATCAAAATAATTCTTAACTTTATCACAAAATATAAACTAATGACTAAAATCCTAACCTACTCAATTGTCACACACCAGTCCCTTTTTAGACAAGCTTTAATAATGCTTAGCCTGATTTTGCTTGAACAATTCTCCTCACTGGCACAGCCTGATCTTTTTGGTCCGCAAAATCTTATAGCTGAATTTCCAAATGGTACTTTTTCTATTTGTGTTGCCGACCTCGATGAAGATGAGGATCAAGACCTTCTCCTGGCTTTTTTTAATGACGACAAAATAGCTTGGTATGAAAATGACGGAAGTGGGAATTTTGGGGAACCAATCACAATTAGTATTCAAACTAATGCTGTTAGCTCATTATATGCCATAGACTTAGACGGGGATGAAGATATAGATGTTCTATCAGCTTCCTATACTGATGACAATATCGTTTGGTATGAAAACTACGGATCTGGAAATTTTGGAGATCAGAATATTATTGATTCTCTTGTTTATCTTGTTTGGTCAGTTATTGCAACCGATATTGATGCAGATGGCGATCAAGACGTAGTTGCGGCATCTGAACTAAATGATGAAATCCTTTGGTATGAAAATAATGGAAATGAAAATTTTGGGGGCCAAAATTTCGTTAGTTCACAAGCCCACAATGTAAGTGCAATAATTGCGTCTGACTTCGATGGTGATGGGGATCAGGATATTCTAAGTTCATCAGTTTACAATTCCATTATATTGTGGTATAGAAACGATGGTTTTGGAAATTTTAGTAATCAGAACATTGTCAGTACAATGGCTGATAACCCAGAATCTATTATTGCAACAGACTTTGATGGAGATGGTGATCAAGATATACTTTCTTCAGCCAGTGATAATAATGATTTTTTTTGGCATGAAAATGATGGAAATGGGAATTTCTCTGAGCAAATAATAGTCAGCCCTAGTTATGAAATAAATACCAACTCAGTTTTTGCTCAAGACCTCGATGGAGATGGTGATCAAGATGTGCTAGCAAGCTCTAGTTCTGATGGTGTAATTTTATGGTTTGAAAATGATGGAAATGGCAATTTTAACGAAGAAATGATTGTTGGTAATCAAGTTGAACCAGCCACGAATTTGTTTGCCACAGACCTAGATGGGGATGGAGATAGTGAGGTGCTTTCAGCCTCAATTGAAGATAATAGAATCACTTGGTACGAAAATCTTCAATTGGCAGATTCAGATTTCATTATTGATGAATGCCCATTTAATTATGAAAACAACGAAATTAAAAATACATCTAACTTTACTCAATTTCCATCAACAACTTATCAATGGAATATTAATAACCAAGTAGTTAGTACTTCTACGAATCTTGACCATAATTTACTCGAACCAGGTAATTATTTTCTTACTTTAATTTCTTGTACAGTATCATCTTGTGATACAACAACAAAACCCATCAACGTATTAGCATTCGAATTAGACTCCGTTCCTATATTGCTGACCAATACCCCTTACACATTTACCAATACATCTTACAATATTGGTTACTGGGTATGGGAGTTTGGGGATGGTGGTATTGAGGAAATACAAACACCTACACATACTTATTCGGAACCAGGTATATATGAGCTTGAAGTGAATATTTATAATACAGAAATCGCAGAGGATTGCTTTTTTCAAATGGAGTACTCAGTCACTGTAATCGGCTCTCCCACTGGACTTGATGAATTGCCCTCAAACAGCCTCATAGTCCATCCGAATCCCGCTGACCAATATTTGTTCCTGTCAAGCCCTGAACTAGTGCCAGGAGCAGTATTTAGGCTTTACAACTTGCTTGGGCAAGAATTGATAACCCATCGGATGGATAGCTCTGAGGAGATCGCAATACCTTCGGGAGAATTATCGGAAGGTATATATTTTTTTAAGTTATCGAGTAGTGAAGTTGTGCATAAGATTGTGGTCGCGCATTGAGGGGTGAAGGTAATTTGATGATTTAGAATTTGTTGCGAATAATATTTAGGTTTGTAATAATTTTAACTTGCAAGATCTGATTCATTTCTTCATTCCATGCTCAAAGCCTGTTTTGCTGATTTGTATTATAAAGAAAATTTTCTTAACTTTATCACAAAATATAAACTAATGACTAGTTTTTCAAACCACACCTATTACAACTTTGCGCCACTTATTACACGATTATTTATTATACCTGGATTTGTATTATTCTTCCACTTAATTTCACAAGCCCAACCTAATCTTTTTGGTCCGCAAAATATAATAACCAACTCTCTAGAAGGCGCTATTTCTATTCATGCATCTGACCTAGATGGAGATGGGGATCAGGATGTAATTTCTGCATCTGTCTATGATGATAAAGTGGCTTGGTACGAGAATGATGGAAATGGAATTTTTGGTGAACAAAATATTATAAGTGCTCAAGCTGATGAAGCTCGATCTGTATTTTCTGCTGATCTGGATGGAGATGGAGATCAGGATGTGCTTTCTGCGTCAAGTGGAGATAATAAAATCGCCTGGTATGAAAACCAAGGCTTTGGGAATTTCGGAAATGAAAACATTATAAGTATTCAAGCAGAAGGTGCTTGGTCAGTTTGGGCATCCGACCTCGATGGAGATTATGATCAGGATGTGATTTCTGCATCTTATAATGATGATAAAGTTGTTTGGCATGAAAATATTGGAAATGGTATTTTTATTGAAGAACATTCTATTAGTACTATTGCTGATGGTGTTCGATCAGTAATTGTTACTGACATTGATAATGATGGAGATCAAGATGTGGTTACTGCTTCATCTATTCTTGACCAAATCGACTGGTACGAAAATAATGGAAGTGGAGATTTTAGTGAATCAATAATAATAAGCGATGAAACCAATGGGGTTCGATCATTATTTGCAATTGATGTTGATAATGATGGAGATCAAGATGTGCTTTCAGCATCTAGTGATGATAATAAAATCTCTTGGCATGAAAATGGAGGCTCCGGAAATTTTGAAGTTCAAAATATTATAAGCAATCAATTAAATGGCACAGTGTCTGTGTTCGCTTCAGACCTCGATGGAGATGGAGACCAAGATGTGCTTTCAGTTTCTTTTTTTGATGATAAAATCGTTTGGTATGAGAATAATGGTGTTGGAATTTTTAGTGAAGAGTTCACTATTAGTGCCCAAGAAAATGGGGCTCAATCTGTTTATGCTACCGACATAGATGGAGATGGCGATCAAGATGTGGTCTCAGCATTATTTATAGAAAGTAAAATCGTTTGGTATGAAAATTTACATACTTCAAATGCGAATTTTGTTAATGATGAATGTATAAGTATAGATATTGGATTTATTATTTTAAATACTTCGAATTTTATAAATGACCCCGTCAATAATTATCAATGGATATTTAATAATGAAGTCATAGATACCACATTAAATCTTGTAAACTACAATTTGCCGCCAGGATTAATTGAACTTACATTGGTTTCCTGTACAACAACTGGTTGTGATACAATAACAAAACCGATCAACGTATTAGCATTCGAATTAGACTCCGTTCCTATATTGCTAACCAATACCCCTTACACCTTTACCAATACATCTAACAATATAGGTTACTGGGTTTGGGAGTTTGGTGATGGTGGGATAGCAGAGGTACAAACACCTACACACACTTATTCGGAACCAGGTATATATGAGCTTGAAGTGAATGTATATAATACCGACATCGCAGAGGATTGCTTTTTTCAACTGCAATATTTGGTTACAGTGATGGACTCTTTCATTGAAACAGAGGATTTGCCAGCAAACAGCCTCATAGTTTATCCGAATCCCGCCGACCAGTATTTGTATCTGTCAAGTCCTGAACTAGAGCCAGGGGTGGTATTTAGGCTTTACAACTTGCTTGGGCAAGAGTTGATAGCCTATCGGATTGATGATATAGACGAGATCGCTATACCTATAGGAGCACTAGCTTATGGTATTTATTTTTGTAAGTTATCAGGTAGCGATATAGTGCATAAGATTGTGGTCGCGCATTGAGGGGTGTAACTAGCGGTTTTGCATATCCTAGTTCTCATTATCAGAATACCTCAATTGAAAGTTATTCACTAATCCGTATTTATAGATTTAACAACATTTACCGACTTCTTCCATTGAGAAAGCCAATTATTTAGCCTAATTTTGCACTTTCAAAAAAACATATTTTATGAAGTTTTCAAATTTTTTAGCATTTTTTGTTCTTTGTGTTATTTCTCTTTCTTCTTGCAAAGATGATCCTACCACTAAAGAATTATTAGAGAGCGGCACTTGGAAGTTCAGTACAATGACTATGAGCCCAGGTGTTGTTGATCCAACTACAGGCGAACTAATAACTAACTTGTTAGCAGGCTTACCTACATGCGCTACCGATGGAACATTTCAATTCCTTTCTTCTGGTGTATATGTGGAAGACGAAGGCCCTACTATGTGTTACCAAACTGATCCGCAAACGATCGAAGGCACCTGGAGCATTAACGAATCTACTGATGTAGTTACAACTACTATTGATGGAATTACCACTATCGCTAATATTGTGGCTATATCGGAGGACGAATTAACTTGGACTTCAACAATGGAAGTTAATAATGTAATACAAACAGCAACAGCTAAATTAGTGCATTAATTACTAATTTCCGATATTATAATCAAAAAAAGGCATCCTAATGGATGCCTTTTTTTATGATTCCTTATTGCCAAGTATATTTCTATCCTACAATTTTTCTTTATGGCTTTACTTGAGGTCTTTTCAACCCTAAGTAATGATGATGACTTCATCATATTGTGGCGATTACTCAATAATGTATATATCCTCTCATAGTGATGCCTTCATCCACTAGATCAAAAAAACCCTATTACATAGAATAGACAAACTAGTGTAATCAACCTTCTAACTAACGTCAACCAGCTATTAGATCTGCACTGTATGAATATTAAACAACAAGCTCCTTTTACTCCTACTATTACATGTTCTGTTGCTTGATAAGACTACTAAGTTGTATTCGCGATAGGGATGCGGAATGGT
>CAYZQX010000026.1:0-20294 GCA_964480615.1 uncultured Chitinophagales bacterium
GCGTCGCTGTGGGGTAACCGCTTCGATCCTTATCGCAATACAACTTGAAGGAGCAATATATATGAGATGACATTTTATATTTATGTTACAAGCTTTTTTATGGATTCCCATAAAATTCTGTGAATATCCTTTGCACTTATAATAGCTAGAACCTATTACAATAATAGATTTCAGAGTAATTTAGTAAGCCCGAATTAAATTCTGAAGTTAATAAGTGTAATAATCACATTTATAGTAGTACATACTATATCTAGTTTTTAAAAACATGGATAGGTGCCTCAGCCTAAAACTGTAATTTGCTAAGAAGCCATCCTTTATCAGCTACACCAGTTGTAGCTCTTAACTCACTAGCTAAGGCTATTCTTGCTTTTTGTCTTTTGTATTTTGCGTTTATGAGTTTTTTAATGTACTTGATAAACTTAATATATGAAGTAAGGCGAGATTGATTTATTCGTTTAGTTCTTCTCATCATCTGACTGAAACTATCTATAGCAGCAAATAAAGAGTCCGTTTCATGAGTCTCATAATAGGTTTTAATAAGCAGCGTCCTGCTATCTAATTCATAGAAAAGTTCACTATAATTTACCGATTGTAATAAAGGCAGTACTTTATCGTAGTTTTTGATGTGAAAGTAATAATTGGCCATATTATATGTGTATGCATTTTCTCTATGTTCTTCCGGTAAATTTTTTATTTGTGTATTTAAAAGCTGCAATACATAGTCATACTGCTTTAATCTGAGGGTAGTAGTAATAATGTTTTTAAAATTCCAAATACTTAGATATTTCCCAACATATATAAGTTCAGATTCCAAACCTAGTTTATATAAATCCATGATATGATTTAGCCATATTTCTTCACCGCTGTTTATCATGACGGCACACTTATTTAACAAGAAATAATAGATAGTTCTAGCTTCTGAAGAAGGAAGTTTTACATATATTTCTATAAACAAGTCTTTCAGACTAAAAAAATATTCTGTTTTCTGAGTATGATGTAAATTCATTAAGTTAAAGTAATATAGCCTAAGTAAGTCATTTTTTAACAACTCCGTATTTTCGACGATGTTAATTATTTCATCAATAAACCTTATGTCATAGGTTGCAGAGGAAACTTTCTTGAGTGTAATCATTTCGGCTGCCATTTGGAGTTTTTTAGACATATAATAAATATCTAGATTGTCAGAAGCCACACTAAGCTGTTCTTGCTGGTTTTGTTGTAATCTGTCTTCCGAAAAATTATTAGGAAAAAGATAATAGTTATATTTATCCCAGTAAGTCTGTATATCTTGAAATTTGTTGTTATAAATTAGTGTACCAATATCTTTCTTAAGGCTGATATAATCCTTTTCTAATCGGTTATCTTGATACCAAGCAAGAAGAGCAAGATTTGATTCTATTTTTTTAAGGGCAAGTTTATCTCTTATGAGGATTGAAATTACTCTTTCTGTGACTTCAGAGCATAGATGTCTGAATTTAAGATCGTCATAAATCTCATTTCCAAATGCAGCATGGAACATTTCTTCCTTAGTAGTAGTAAGCTGATTATTTTTAATTTTGAGGAGGAATTTCACGAGTAGAGCCATTTTTGGTTGCTTATCAATATAATAGGGCAAACTAAAATGTTCGATGATAGATTCTGCTTCTTTTCGATTTAACACCTGAAAAACTCTAAAAATCTTTAAATTTTCCATATGGCAATGATACACAAAATCCGACAAATAGGCATTTATGATATTTAAATTGAAGCCAAATACTATTATTAATGCCTAATTATGTTAAAATTATATCAATATGTTACAAATTTACCTCCGACAAATAGCAAAATTTGAATATTTTTAGAAGGAATTATGTGCGGAAATTTGTTCCAACAAAATTAAATCCTATGAAGGCAGTAAAAGCGACTTATTACGTGATGATAATGATTTTATTATCATCAGTATTTCAAAGCATCCAAGCTCAGTTAGTCTTAAATGACGATTATTTTACCACTACCTTGGTAACTGAGGTAGATCTTACGGTACTCCTCAATGATGAAGTTCCTCATCCATTTCCATCGAACTGGAATCTATCGCCAGTATTTACCTCCCCAGCACTGTTTACGGGAAGTTTCACAGCTTGCTGGTTTTTAAATGGTGATTCTGGATTTAAATACACGCCAGATTTAGGATTTCAAGGCACAACTATATTTACTTATCAAGTAGAAGATGATTTGGGCAATATAGGATATGCGGATGTCTATATAGAGGTTATAGAAGGCAATGACTGCACAAATAGTAGCTTAAATATAGTAGATATCATAAGTACGAACACTGAATTAAACTGTACTTGTGATGGTACGGCTACAGTTATAGTCTCTGGAGGTGTACCTCCATTAGACTATCAATGGTCAAATGGAGATGATGAAGCAGTAGCTGATAATTTATGCCCAGGCATTTATGAAGTAGTTATAACTGATGCAGAGGGATGTTATGTGTATGAAAGCATAGAGTTTACGGGCTCTACTCCGTATAATCTATCTATGACTATGCCTGAAACTCTTGAGATTTGTGATGGGTCAGTGAGCTATGATGCCTTTGAGCTAATAGCCAGTCCAGAACTTTATATAGCCAGTATTCAATGGTCCAATGGCACACAAGGCCCAGTAGTAGAATTTAATGAGCCAGGAATATATACCGCAACTGTAACGAGTACTACAGGCTGCGAAAGCATAGAATACATAGAGGTTATACTTGGCATCACACCTCCAGTAGTGACTGCAAGTGTAAACTATACTTGTGATGGAGAAGCGTTCACAGTAACTGCTAATGAGGGTTATGCCTCCTACGTATGGAGTAATGGTGAAACTGGATCAAGCTTTACTACAACTTTACCGGACATATATTATGTCACCGTATTTAATGCAGAAGGATGTAGTGCAGAAGGTAGCTATACTGTATTTGATGGATCATCTATTTATTCTGGTGAGGAAATAATTATGCCAACCTGCCATGGTAGTTATGATGGTAGCATTTCGGTTTTTTTCGCATTAGATTTTAATCCGATTTCCTATAACTGGACAGGCCCTAATGGCTTTGCTGCCAATACTGCTACGATCGGAAATTTATCAGCTGGAACATATACCCTCACTACTGTTAATTCATTAGGATGTTTAAATCAGAGTGAACTAATTTTCACTCTTCTAGATCCTCCAGCAATAGCTCTAAGTGTACTGAATGGCGAGATCATCCCTAGTGGTGGTACACCCCCTTATCAAATCAATGGAACTGTGGTTATAGATGCTAATGGCTGCATTGCTAGTTTAGAATGTAGTGAAGGGTGTGTTTATCCAGGAGATGCGAATAATGATGGCATAGCTAACAATTTTGATGTATTGAATATAGGTCTGGCATATGGTGAATCAGGCATACCAAGAATAGACAATAATATAGAATGGTATGGTCACTCTGCAGAATCATGGGGCATTAGTTTTAATGATGGATTAGATTATAAATATGCCGACTGTGATGGAAATGGTCTTATAGAAAATGCCGATACAATAGCTATATCACAAAACTATGGATTCGTGCATGGAAAAGATGAAGACATAAATGATGGTCCATCTTTAACATGCATCTTAGATGAAATGACAGGTACTCAGATAGGTGATTCCATCATTATGAGTGTGCATCTTGGGGATGAAGAAAATAGTTTAGCAGATTTCTATGGCATAGCCTTCTCATTAGAGTATGATGCCACTCTACTAAAAGCAGTATCTATAGAGGTAGATGGTGATAGCTGGTTAGGAGATCCTAATAATACGATAACATTTAGAAAAAGTTTAAATGGGATACAAGATGTGGCCATCGTAAGGAAAGATCAAAACTCAAGTTCTGGTTTTGGAAAAATAGCTAAACAAACCTTTGTTATAATAGAAAATATAGACGGAAAAAATGATGAGTCTAATGGATACTCACTCACATTCACACCATCAAATGCTAAATGTATAAGTCTTTCTGGCGAGGAGATAGAAGTCAATCCTACATCATTACAAGTAGAGTCCACTTCTACCTTGTATTCTACAAATCTGGAAAACCATGTTTATCCTAATCCTTTTGAAAACCGACTTTATCTCAATATAAAAAACATATCAGGATATAATATATATCGTATGGATGGTTCTATGATAGAACATAAAGTTATAGCGAATCAAGACGTAGTTATCATAGAATGTGACAGATGGGCTTATGGGGTATATTTAATAGGAGTAAAAAGTGACGAAGGCAATTCATTCTATAAAATTATAAAATCTAAATAGAAAGAAAAACCCAGCATTAGGGATCGAAATGGATACCCCACAGACACCACAACTATCGCCAGTAAATATTGTTTTAGTATGGCTTAGCGATGAGGCGATAAGTGGTGTCGAGGAGTAGAAGTGGAGAGCCTGACCCACCTAAAGAATAGCCAAGGAATATAGAAACAACTATTACCTTAGAGATTCGCTAAATTACTTAGCCACAACAAGGCGGGGAATGCCTAAACAGGCTTACTAAATAATTCTGAATTCTTTTATCATAAAAGGTTCTAGCCATTATAAGTGCATAGAATATTAACACAATTCTATGGGTTTCCCTAAAAAAGCTTGCATTATAAATTTGTATTGTCTTCTCATACACAGTGCTCTTTCAAGTTGTATTCGCGATAGGGATCGCAGCGACACCCCACAGCGACTTTAGGAGCGAGGAGTATAGCGTAGAGCCCGGGCCTTTAGGCATCGCCAAAATTGATGAATTACGAATTATTGAGCAAACCCTGAGGAAAAAAATTATAATCATTGTGCAATTCGCCTCCTTAGATTTATAACAATTTAGTAATGCGCGGCTGCCCCTTATTGTCTTTGCTTATGCTGAACTATAAAGTCGGCATCTTACTAAGAATTGGAATTATAAATAACAGCATCTTTTCATAAAGGATTGTTTCAAGTATATGTGGTAAGGATGATTGGTGCTAGTGGATGGCAGTGCTTTAGTGGTAAAAAAAAATGGAAACAAAAATTGGGGATTAGCCAATCTCTATTTCCATAACACTTGAGTGAAAAAAACGATCCTAAAAAGGTAGGACTTTATTATTTAGCATAGTTTACCGCTCTTTTTTCGCGGATTACTGTTACTTTAATTTGACCAGGATATTGCATTTCATTTTGGATTTTTTGAGCGATCTCAAAGCTCAATTCATCGGCTCTATCATCGGTTACTTTTTCGCTTTCTACGATGACCCTTAGCTCACGGCCAGCTTGTATGGCAAATGCTTTTTCAACACCTTTGTAGCTCTGTGCGAGGGTTTCAAGCTCTTTAATACGCTTGAGGTATTGTTCGAGGATTTCGCGTCTAGCCCCTGGCCTAGAACCGCTGATGGCATCACAGGCTTGGATAATGGGTGATATCACAAAAGTCATTTCTACTTCATCGTGGTGAGCACCTATGGCATTGACTACCGCTGGGTTTTCTTTGTATTTTTCAGCGAGCTTCATTCCCAGCAATGCGTGTGACAATTCAGGATCTTCATCGGACACTTTGCCTATATCGTGTAGGAGGCCAGCACGCTTTGCGAGTTTCACATTGAGTCCTAATTCAGCAGCCATGGTGGCACATAGATTAGCGGTTTCCTTGCTGTGTTGCAATAGGTTTTGACCATAAGAGCTGCGATACCTCATTTTTCCCACGAGTTTTATCAGCTCGGGGTGTAGTCCTTGTATATTGAGCTCTATGACGGTACGTTCGCCTATTTCGATAATTTGCTGTTCAAGTTGTTTTTTAGTTTTAGCTACCACCTCTTCGATACGAGCGGGATGGATACGACCATCGGCCACTAGACGCTGGAGTGATAACCTCGCTATTTCACGGCGATAGGCATCATAGCCGCTAATAACGATGGCTTCAGGGGTATCATCGACGATAAACTCTACACCAGTGGCGGCCTCTAAGGCTCTGATATTACGTCCTTCGCGTCCTATGATCTGTCCTTTAACATCATCGGACTCAAGGTTAAATACTGAAACGGTGTTTTCAATAGAGCTTTCAGCAGCGGTGCGCTGAATGGTTTGAATGATAATTTTTTTCGCCTCTTTAGTCGCTTTTAGATTGGCTTCATCGATGATGTTTTTCACCATGGACATACCATCTGATTCGGCTTTCTTGCGCATGGTTTCGATCAATTGATTTTTGGCTTCCTCTTGTGTGAGGCCTGCCACTTTTTCTAATTTATCGAGGAGTACTTTTTCAGTAGAATCTAGCTTGGCTTGGATTTCGGCTTCTTTTTTATTGAGGCGATCCATTTTTTCATCGTATTCGGCCTTGCGAGCGTCGATAGCCCCTAACTCCTTAGTAAGTTTTTCTTTTTCCTTGCCGAGTTCAGACTTTTGTTTTTCAAGTTCAGTTTTTTGTTTTTCAAATTCTTCTTCTTTTTGTTTTACAGTATTCTGTTTTTGGTTAATGCTGTTTTCCTTTTGTTTATAGCTCCTTTCGGCTTCTTCAATCGCTTTGGTTTTTTTGAGGATTTCTCTTTCAGTTTCAGCTTGTAACTGAATAGCTTTTTCTTTTGCCTCTAGCAATTTTTCTTTTTTTAATGCTTCGGCATCTTTTTGAGCTTCATCCACTAATCGCTTGGCATCACTCTTAGCCCTTTCTAACTCGCTGCCCATATTTTTCTGTAAGAGCGATTTTCCGAAGAAAAACCCGCCGCCTAGACCGGCAATTACAGAAATGGCAGCAATAATAATTGTCATTACGTCCATAGATTCATTTCTTTTTTATGATGAGAAATGAGCAAGGGAATTGATTAAGAAATTTCCGAATAAATAAATGGGAGCTAGGTCAGGATTATTTACTTTCTAAGAATTGATCCAATATATGGTTGATTTGCTCCAGTTGAGGGGCAAGACTTTCTTTAGAAATTGATTCCGAAGTTTTTTTCTTACTAATAGACTCTACACAAAACATAAGAGCGGCCATGGCAAGATAATCCTGTTTATCCTTGGCATCATAGGTTTTCTTTAGGTCTGCAAGTTTATCTTTGATCAATTTAGCGGCAGTACGCACCGATTCCTCCTCACTAGCTGCTATGCGCAACCTATAAGGTCTATCGGCAATGATCAGATTAATATTTATAATTTCTTCGTTCATCATAAATGGGTATTACCTATTCGGATAACATCCCTATACACTTGTCTATTTCCTTTATATATTCGTCAATTCGATCCCTCATTTCCTGCTGTTCTTGGCTGGATAGAGGTAATCCTTGACTCATTTTTAAACTTTTTATCCTTTCTTCAGCTTGCTGAAGCTCTTCTTTTTTTAGCACAAGTTCCCTGTCGGACTGCGATTTTTGCTCTAACAATCGGCGATACTTATCGTCTAAAGCGATATAGTCATCAAAGATGCGGTTCATCTTGATCAATATATTCTCTAAAAGCTCTTTTTCCTTAGACATCAGATTTGTACTTCATTAATTAAATCTCATCCAGCGTATGTCCTAGGGTACTCCATTGTCACTAATTATCCATCACTACACAAACTAAGCCAAAACTCCTGCTAAATTGCAGAATAGGACTGAAAATCTTTGGGGTAAAGATAAGATTATTTTAAATTATTCAGAGAATATTTTAATTCCAAAGAAATTTTTGTCTTTTTCTTTCTGTTTCTAACTTATATTCCGCGTATGGAGACCCCTACTTCACTGGTTAGGCAATGGGCGATTTTAGCCATAGCTTCCTCTATCTCTTTATCCGTTAGGGTTTTATCATCATCTCTCAGCTCAAAATTTATCGCATAGGACTTCTTACCTTCACCTAATTTCTTATCGACATATACATCAAACAGCTGAATATCTCTCAATAATGGCAATTTAAGGCTGAGCACTGCATTTTTTAAAGTTTCATATTGGAGGGATTGATCGAGGATCATAGCTAGATCTCGCTCTACGGCTGGGTATTTTGGGATGGGTCTAAATTGAATAGTTGCTACTAGCCATTGTTTCAGCAATTCATCAATTTCTAGAATAGCGACATAAACCTGTTGATCGACATTGAATTGCTCAGTGGTTTTCTTGCTCACGAGTCCTATGGTGGCGATCTTTTTTTTATTATATACATAGTCCAGTCCGTATTCTAAATCGGCATTTTCAGTCTCCTTGGTGGTATAGCCTTGTACAGCAGAGCGTGTTAGAATTTTTTCCACTTGTGATTTCAAGTCATAAAAATCCGAGTTTCTCAGCTGTCGCCACTGCTGTGGGGACTCTTGGCCTACTTGTATCAGCAATAGCTGAAAGTCCTCTTCGTACTTATTGGCCGTATTTTTAGTATAGCAATATCCCCATTCAAATAAGCGGAGGTTGGACTGCTTGCGGTTGAGGTTATGTCGAACTGTTTCTAAGCTGCCATAGAGGAGGTTAGTCCTCAATATATCTAATTGGGCATTGGCATTGCTTAATAATTTGATAGGCTGCTGGGCTTGTCCTTCATAATACTTGCTTTGAGTGAGCGAGGTATTCATCATTTCAGAATAGCCCACACCAGTAAGCATATTGCTTATATGGTCTATAAAGCCCTGCTCATCCCTTGTGCCGGCATAGCTAATACTGGACTTAATCAGGGTAGGAATCTGAATATTATCCATTCCATATATGCGCAGTATTTCTTCTATCACATCAATCTCCCTCGTGACATCGACTTTGTTAGTAGGCACTAGGAGTTCAAGCCCTTGACCATTTTCCGATAGCAGCTGTATATCTAATGCATTGAGAATGGTTTTTACTTGTTCAGGGCTTATAGCTTGCCCCGCTACTTTATTAACCCTGTCGAAACGCAAGTTAACATGTGGCTGCTCCATCACATTAGGATAGATGTCTGTAATGGCCGAGGCGATTTTAGCACCCATAATTGTTTGAAATAAATGAGCGGCTCTCCTCAATGCATACTTAGTGCCATTGGGATCTACGCCTTTTTCGAATCGCTGTGCAGCATCCGTTCTCAACTGATGGCGCTGCGCTGTCTTGCGGATCGAGATGGCGTCGAAATGTGCACTTTCTAAGAAAATAGAAGTGGTATCATTCGTTACACCACTCGATAACCCACCGAACACACCACCCATGCACATAGGTTGCTCTGAATTACAGATCATAATATCCTCTTGGTGCAATTTCTTAGTCGTACCATCCAGCGTTAAAAATTCAGTATTGGAGGGCAGGTTCTTTACGATGACCTTTGAACCTATAATCTTGTCAGCATCGAAAGCGTGAAGCGGCTGCCCAGTTTCTAACATCACAAAATTTGTAATATCCACCACATTATTAATTGGCCTAAGTCCTACACTTTTCAATCTTTCTTGTAGCCATAGCGGGCTCTCTTCCACCTTAAGGTTTTCAATCACGACACCAGAATATCGTGGGCAAGCGGTAGTGTTTTCCAGGCTTACCTGTATGGTGTTATGCCCAGGCAGTACTGATTCAGCTAACAAAGTGGGTTCGGTTACCTTAATATTGCGGCCATAGCGCACATTAATAACTGAGGCTAAATCCCTAGCCACACCTATATGGCTAAAAGCATCCGATCTGTTAGGGGTGAGTCCTATTTCAAAAATAGAATCGGAATTAGGCTTTAGAATGGTTGCAAGGGATGCGCCTATAGGACTGTCCTCAGGCAATATTTTAATACCCGCATGGTCATCGCTAAGACCGATCTCATCCTCGGCACACAACATACCTTGTGACTGCTCGCCTCTGATCTTGCTGAGTTTTATAGTGAATGGCTCACCCGTGGATGGATACAGGGTGGTGCCTACAGTTGCTACAATAACCTTTTGACCAGTAGCTACATTTGGCGCACCACATACGATGTGTAAGGGTTCCGCTAATCCTATATCAACTTGTGTAAGCCTCAGCTTATCCGCATTGGGATGTTTGCTGCAAGCGATCACTTGACCTATGGTGAGGCTTTCTAATAATCCCGCTCTAGGCCCAAGCTGTGTAATAGACTCCACTTCTAATCCGATAGAAGTGAGTAGATCACCAACTTCAAGTGGTGACATATCGAGCGGCAAAAAATCTTTTAGCCAGTTATAAGAAATTTTCATGTTGTTATGAATGGCAAAAATAGGAATATAGTGCTAATCGTGTAGGATTAATATTCAGCAGCTATGGCGGCTACCCGATACCAAGCCTCGCCAGCTCAACTTAAGCGGGAAAACAATCCTTCAATCTCACCCCAAAAATTTCCTCAAGGTCTGCTTAATAACGCATAATTTTAGAATTTTGGCGATGCCTGCCCTTCGGCTAAGCTCAGGGACAGGCCCGGGCTATCTGCTACAAGTCCTCGCTCGTGCCTCGCTGTGGGCTTTTCGCGTCTATCCCTATCGCGAATACAACTTGAAAGTGAACTGAATAAGAGACGATTTTTATATTTATGATGCAATTTTTGTGGATTTTGTTTGCACATATCAACTCTAGTGTCCTTTATATTAAATGATTTTAGAGTTATTAAGCAAGCCCTAATTATAAGGCATTGCAAATCTCAAATTTTAATCTATCAAAATGCAATAATAAATTAGTAATGGATAGGCTTTTTCTCTGAGCCATTGTAACATGTAAGCGTAGCAATGTACTTTACAATATTGAATTGTCGAACAAGTGCTTATTCCATTTTGTCTATAAATAAGGGAGGTTTGCGATGGTGAGTGGATTGCTCAAATGCGTAGGCTACTTGAATCAATTGTGGTTCCATCCATGCCTTAGCTAAGAAGGTAATGCCAAAGGGCAATGGGCCAACATAACCAGCTGGCACGGTGATGTGGGGATAGCCCGCTACTGCAGGAAGTGAATAGGTGGCGTAATTGCCAAAAAAATCGCCATTGATCCAGTCAATACACCAAGCGGGCCCATTAGTAGGTCCGAAGATAGCGGAGAGCTGGTGATGGCCTATCACATTGTCAATCGCTATTTGTGCTGTATTCACCAGCTTAGTCAATGCTGATTTGTATTCCTCCGAGTCTAAATTGCCGCGATTCATAGCCGATTCTAAGATTTCTTGCTTAAAATAGGGCATTACTTTTTCGCTGTTTTTAGAATTGTAATCGATCAGCTGATTGAGGGACTTTATATTGGTTTTAGCCCTAGCGAGATAGGCATTAAGCCATTGCTTAAATTCATATTCTAACACGATGGTTTCCGCTGCCCAGAGCTCATCCATGATTTTTAGGCAATTGACTTCTATGATTTCAGCGCCACAATTTTTCAATACACGAATGGCGTTTTGCATAATTAAATCGACTCCTTCATGTACTTTGAGATAGGATTTCTCTACCCCAATTTTTATTCCGCTTAGATCAGTAGAACGACAATAATCGGTATAATTGATGGGGTCTTTGTCGAGTAGGGATTGGGTGGACTGGTCAGATTCATCAAATCCTGCTAATAGTCCCAGCATAAGTGCGGCGTCTCTCACTGTACGCGCGATAGGGCCTGCAGTGTCCTGTGTATAGGAGATGGGTATGATTCCGCTCCTGCTCCAAAGCCCTACAGTGGGTTTAATGCCTACTACATTAGATACTGCTGCTGGACAGGCAATGGATCCATTGGTTTCAGTTCCTATAGCTAATGTACATAGGTTAGATGCTACTGCAACTGCCGATCCGGAGCTGCTCCCGCAAGGAGTTCGAGTGAGGATATAGGGATTTAAAGTTTGTCCGCCATAGCTGCTCCATCCGCTGCTCGATCGGGTAGAGCGGAAATTAGCCCATTCGCTGAGGTTGGTTTTCCCAAGTATTATCGCCCCTGCTGCTCTCAGTTTTTGAATAATAAAAGCATCTCTATCGCTGTAATTGTCGGTAAGGGCTAATGATCCAGCAGTAGTGGGCATTTGGTCGAGGGTATCAATATTGTCTTTGATTAAGACAGGGATTCCGTGTAGTGGGCTTCTTTTTTTCCCTTCTAATCGCTCTTTGTCGAGGGTTCTGGCTTGTTCGGATGCATCTGGATTGATGGAGATGATGGAATGTAATCCGATTTTTTCATTGTCAATTTCACGAATCCGAATAAGATAGGCTGCCAAAAGTCCCACACTGTCAATTTCACCATTATCCAGCCTTCGCTCTAATTCAGCAATAGTGGTTTCTTCGAGGTGGTAAAAGTCTGGCGTGAGATTCGATTCCAATGAATTTTCTGTTGCGGTGGTAGTGGACTGAAACGAGAAAAATAGCGGTAGGCTGCTCATAAATCCTTTATGGAGAAAATTTCGACGTTTCATTGATTACCTTATGTGGTTCTAATTTTTTATGCTCAGCAATTACAATGTTTTTGCAAAAATCATTCCTCATTTTTAGAAATTCAAACTAATTGTCTGATTTTGACATGAAGATCAACTGATTAGTTCTATGATTCATTCATAAACAGATATTGAAAACTTAGATGTTGGTATAGTGGATAATAAGTGGATACTATATTCGCGATAGGGATCGAAGTATATCAAGCGCAAGCGCAGATACTTGCTACCTATAGTAAAAATAATTTCGCAAGAATTACCCCACAGCGAGAAACCAAGCTTTGCGCAGGTTTTGGCTTGACATTGAAAATAAACTATTCAGCAAGTAGCGAGGAGTAAAAACGAAAAATCAAGCGCAAGCGCAGATTCTTGCTACCTATGGCTAAAATAAAGTTGCAAGTAACCCGGGCCGGAGGCATCGCCCCAAATTGAATTTTGTATAGCATGATGATCTTTTCGGTTTTTTTGTATGCTGATATTTGCCTTGAGAAGCGGGTTTAGTTATAACTGGTTTGCATCCCACCATTGTAGGAATAGGTTCTTGTAATGCCGTGGAGTATGGCATACAAGTGGTCGTGGTAAGCTGCGAAACGCGGCAAGTTATTGTGGTGTGCATCTTCAATGGGGATGATGACGCCCATCTTTGCTTTTTGGGCTAATCGAATACCTGAGCGAATGGGGATCAAGCGATCTTTAGTGCCATGCAGGATATAAACAGGGCAATTCACATCTTTAATATAAAGATCGGTTCTTATGTGGTATTTAAGCAAGTATTTGAGCGGAAATATGGGTAAAAAACGCTGTCCTAGCTCTAGAAAACTATAATAAGGGGAATCCAATATAAGCTTATTAGGATGGTTATTTGCCGCAATTCTAGTAGCAAATCCAGAGCCTATGGAGCGACCATAGATGGTGATTTGTTCTTCGGGATATAGGTTTTTTAAATAATTATAGGCGAGCTGGCTGTCGCTGTATATGGCCTCTTCGGTGCGCTTACCTTTGCTCTTACCAAAACCGCGATAATCGATCATGAATATATCATAGCCCTTGCCCAAAAAATCACGTGCAAACTTACTCCAGCCTTTGATGCTCCTGCTATTGCCCTTGAAGTAAAATACTACGCCTTTTGCATTAGGGATTTTAAAGTGGATGCCATTGATCTTGGCCTTTCCTTCAGTTTCCAGCCATATTTCGTCAAATGGATATTCAAAGTTATAGGTAAAATTTTCTGTTAATCTTTCGGGGTGAAAAATAAACAGTTCTTGCAGAAAATAAATCGCTGCACAGATAAGGGCATAAGCACCTACTATGATCAATATGACTGACCACCAACTCAAAATGAAAAAAGGATATTTTCGACCGCAAAATTACGATAGATAAGGATTCGTAATATCAATAATTTTTTTGGTAATTAATAATATTTGCTAAAGATAGCATTAAATTATCAATTAAGAAAAGCAGTTAATGTTTAAAAATTTTTATACACCTTTCACCTTGACAAAGAAAGTAGATTCCTGAGGTAAAGGAGGAAAGATCTAGTGTGTTATGGCCTATGCTGGATAATAGTTGATTAGGCAATTCCATACGCTGACCCACTGAGTTGTATAATATAATTTCTACGCTCGGCATGATGCCCTTAATCATAATTTTATCCACTGTGGGATTGGGATAGGCGTATAGCTGGTGCTCATACTGCGGTGTAAAGATGCTTGTGGGAATATCGAATTTAATAGCCCAGCCATTGTGGTTTCCATGCTTGCCCAAATCTCCATTGTTAGAATCGGTGTAGCCCACGGTATAGATTGCCTCATCGCCGATTGTAATATCGTAGCAGCCATCTTCCTGGTCACCACCATAAGCATAGGAATCGAGCATGACTCCACTTAATGGATCGAGGGTGAAAAGAATCTGGTTCATACCCATATAATATAAAGGGATATCGCCACCTAGCGAATTGGAGTAACCACCTATAAGCAGTTTTCCATTGCTCAACTGTACGACATCGCCTGGCGCATCAAAAGCTGTACCACCATAAGCATATTGCCACTCGATTAACTTATTACTATCTAATTTTAATACCCATATATCATCGATGCCATGGTAATTGGGCATAGCAGGCGAGGCGGTTTGACCTAATATACAATAACCCCCATCGCTGGTTCTTATCATATCACTAGGCACATCTCCGTTGACAAATCCATAAACATATTGGTTGCTAATCGTCAGGTTACTGGTATCAATTGCTAAGAGCCAGCAATCCCTAAATCCTATAAGTCCCTCGACATCGCCATCAGCACTCTGGGTATATCCGCCCATTAAGATATTTTCTTGATCGGAAATGATCATCAATGCTTCATCCAGTGAGCTGCCGCCATAGGTTTGATAGGAAAGCATATCACCAGTGGATGAATCGATTTTCATAAGTAAGTAGTCCTTGCCACTAGCAGTTACGAGTGAAGTATCATTAATTGTCGAAGAACCTGCCACCCATATATGTGCCTGGTCGATTAATAGGTCTCCTACCGTTTCGCTGTTGATGATAGGATACATCTTAGCCCATACAAGTTCGAGGGCATCATTCATCTTAATTATCCATATATCCTTAGTGAGGGGTGTGTCGCCAAATAGGTCGATGGGCTGGGTGCTGTCCGAAGTGCCTGTAATATATACATTGCCTGCTTCATCTTTCTTTATCGACTGTACTACTTCAGTGCCAGGAGCAATGAATAGTTTAGCAGCATATAGGCTGTCTCCTTGGTCATTGATTTTATATATCCAAGGGTCGGGGAGCATGCCCTGATTGTCATTTTGACTGCCGCCTACTAATATATTTCCATCATTCATTATGACTACGGAATTAAAATATTCATCGGATAGGTTATAACCGTACTGATTAGACCATTGATAACTTGCCTGTGCTGTTAAGCCAATGTGCATCATTGCGGCGCCATAAAAAATCAAGATAGGCAATAACTTATGTATCATAACTTGATGTATGCTATTATTTATTTTTAGTATGATGAAGCCTAGGGACTAATAGGCCAACTAATAATCCACTGGCATAGCCAGCAATCACATCCGTCCAATAGTGCTTGCCAGCTCTTACCCTCATAATTCCAGTAATGGCGGGGAGGAGCGCAGCTCCCGCCCATACTGCGTAGCGTCCCTTGCTATATGGATGATAACGCTGATAAACCGCTGCGGAAAAAAATGAGAAGGTGGCAGCGTAAGAGGTGTGTCCTGAAAAAAAAGAGTGCACGCCATCCTTGCTCGTACGCTGTGATAAGCTAAACTCTGGGTTATAGGTATAGGGCCGCTTGCGATGAAAAAATGTTTTATTGAGCTGGGTAAATGATTGATTGAGTACAAATGATTCCAAGCACATCGAAATTATGGTAGGCGCATCGCTGCGTATTTTTTTATCAGCTAAAAATAAAAAAGGTAGTGCAGTAGATCCCCACATCAACACATCGCTTGTCAGTTCAGCTCTTGAGGAAGAATTATATGCTGCTGGCCGATCAAATGGATTGATGTCCATGGGATTGAGCAATGCTAGTTGGGTCTCCGTGAGTGGTCGATTCTTCTTATCAAGTAACGTGGATGTGGTGTAGTTAATTACCGAAACACCCAGTATGGGAAGATCCACTTTATAAGCTAAAGTATAAGGCGATTGCGCATGCATCATTGTACAGTTAAGGCTGATGATACACAGAAGCCATAGAGCGTGGAGGTTTTTTATATTAGCTAAAGGTTTGTCCATCTTGATATTGTAGTTATACCGGTATGGCATCAATTCTAAATTGATGGATGAATAATCCGCTTCTTAGCTTGGGTTCAAACCAAGTACTCTTAGGCGGCATTACCCTACCGGAATCAGCGACATTAAATAGCTGTTTCATACTAACGGGAAAAATGGAAAATGCCACGGCCATATCGCCGCTGTTCACCCTGCGCTCCAGTTCACTCATCCCTCTAATCCCGCCTACAAAATCGATTCTTTTATCCGTTCTTTGGTCTTGTATTCCCAGTATAGGTTCTAAAAAATATTGCTGAAGTAGGGAGGTGTCCAGTGAGAAGATGGGATCGGTTGCTATCGGTATTTCCGATTTTAATCTAAGTAGAAATCCTCGCCCATTCATATACATACCAAAATCGCATGATTGACTGGGCTTATATATGTGTGGCCCTTCGTTAATGATGTCAAAATGGCGTTTAATTTCCGCAAGGAAATCAATTTCACTTAATCCGTTCAGGTCTTTCACTACGCGATTATAATCCTGAATACTCACTTCATTATCAGGAAAAATAACGGTGAGTATATAGTTATAAGGCTCATCACCCTGGTGATTGGGATTGTTATTTTTATGTGCTAATCCTACCTTATAGGAGGATGCTGCACGGTGATGGCCATCAGCTATATAGGTATGTCCTATGTGTGCGAATTGTGTGGCAATAGCCTCATTAATGGCTGAATCATCAATCTTCCAAAGCTGGTGTAATATGCCATCACTTGCTATAAAATCATAAACAGGCGCACTTTCACGCTTAATCTCATTAAAGAGATTCGCTAGCCTTTCGTTTTGCTTATAAGCTAAAAATATGGGTTCGGAATGTATGCCTGTAAGTTGCATGTGATCAATGCGATCTTTTTCCTTTTCAGGCCTTGTGTATTCGTGTTTTTTAATAATATCCTTTTCGTAGTCAAGGATGGAGGAAAGGCATACAATACCCGATTGATCAACATCATTCATTACTAATCTGTAAAGATAAAAACAAGGTTTTTCATCTTGAATGATTACTTGATTGTCGATCCAATATTGAAAATTAGATTTTGCCTTTTCATATACCTCCTGACTATAAGGATTAATGTGGTCAGGCATATCAATTTCGGCCCTGCTAACGTGAAGGAAGGAATAGGGATTATCACTAGCCCATTCTTTAGCCTCTTGGCGATTCATTACATCATAAGGCAAGGCGGCCATTTTCTCTACATTCCCTGAAGCTGGTCTCCAGGCTCTAAAAGGTTTTATTTCTGCCATAGCTGCAAATTTCTATATTTTATCACACTTAGTTAAAAAGCGATATATTATAGCGTATAAATTCCAGGATAAATTAGATTATTAATGCAATGAATTTATAGGACATATTGCACAGATAAAAGCGAATTGTCATAATGGAGATAACGAAGTATTATAATCACAAAATATTTTCATCAGCTTGTAAAGTTTTTAAGCGCATTAGCACAATAGATCAATAATAGTTTCTTATGGCGATGCCTCCGGCCCGGGCTTTACGTTCCTATCTTTTAGGAGGCAAATTCATTACTTATATAAAGTGAATTGCAAATATAAAACGCTGGTAAATTTACTTTAGCTGTTACCAACACCAAAGCCTCCTAAAAGGATATCCACTGCAATCCCTATCGCATTTTCAGTGTCAACAATTCTGCTGTTTGTTACATTCACAGATAAGTGTTTGGAATCCTTTATTTTGCATAGCTAAAACCAAGTTAAGAATTTAAAATCAGTAGTGCAAGTGGAGTTGCATTTATTTGCAGTTTTAGCAGCTCAATAGGATCATTGACTATAGTCTATGACATTGCTAATAAAGTCTTTATTAGTTGCAGAACAAGCCCTGAACAACTGTGCCATAGGCTAATACTCTTGCAGAACAAAAACTGTCTATCCATCTTCTTTTCAAGTTAAGGACAGAGATTCATTCACACTTAGCTATAGCCATAGTTGCTAAGCCTAGCTGAATGAAAATAGTATAAACTTTTTTGATAAAGGGGTAGCTGAAAAATAATAGGGTGTGCTTTAGATTAAATACCTGCCTACAATCGGCATCCTTCTTCCTACGCCAAATGCTTTAGGCGACACACGCAGTATGGGAGGCGTTTGATGACGCTTGTACTCATTCATATTTACAAGTTTTAGTGTGCGATCCACTAGTGCTTGATCAAATCCCATTTCCACTAATTCCCTTGGGCCTTTGCGATTTTCGATGTATTGAAATAATACCTTGTCTAATATGTCATATACTGGTAATGAATCGCTGTCTTTTTGACCTGGTCTCAATTCAGCCGATGGTGCTTTAATAAAAATATTTTCAGGGATAATCGCTTTGTTTCGATTAATATATCTCGCTAGCGGATACACTTCAGTCTTATATACATCACCTAGCACGCCTATGCCACCACACATATCTCCATAGAGTGTGCCATAGCCAACAGCGACCTCGCTTTTATTGCTCGTATTGAGGAGGATGTAACCGTGCTTATTCGATAAGGCCATCAATATATTAGCACGTATTCGAGCTTGTAAATTTTCTTCAGTTACATCGCTCGGTTTGTTGTCGAAATGTGGTGTGAGTATGCCGATTAATGATTGAAATGGTTCTTCTATGGCGATGGTCTTATAAGGGGATCCCAAATTCTTGCAGAGCTGTTCTGAATCATTAACAGAGTGGTCTGAAGAATACCTTGAGGGCATCAGTACCGATAAAACATTTTCAGGGCCTAATGCTTCAGCAGCTAAGCACAAAGTAAGCGCTGAGTCAATACCGCCTGAGAGCCCTAGTATTGCCCTTTTAAAGCCTAGCTTATGAAAATAGTCCCTGATCCCACAGACCAATGCACTGTGTATGAGTGCATATTTTTCTTTGGGTTGGACGGCACTGGGATTAGCTGTTAAAGTTTCGGTATCAAATACTTCTAGTGCCTCCACAAAATAGGGCATCTCTCGGACTAGTTCACCATCTCCATTTACCACAAGCGATCCACCATCAAAAATGATTTCAGTTTGTGCCCCTACATGATTGACATAAAAAACAGGTATTTTGTATCGCTTAGCATTTTCCTTTACAGTATGTATGCGTGCATCGGCATGTGTATAGTTAAATGGGGAGGCTGATAAGTTGATGATGAAATCAGGAAAATGGTTAGCTACCTGATCCAAGGGACTGATGGGGTAGAGCGGATTTTCATTTCCCACATTCCATATATCTTCGCATACAGTGAGTGCTATTTTTTTGCCTTTATACATCACAGTATCAAAGCTGGTGTTCATTTCAAAATAGCGGTATTCGTCAAATATATCGTAGGTGGGCAAAAGGGTTTTATTCGTCTTGCTTATTACCTTGCCATCTAATAAAAATAGAGCAGCGTTAAATAAATCTTTGCCTTCAATCTTTGGATTTACTTGTGGAGCACCTACGATTATTCCAATTTTATGGCTCAGTGGTAATAAGTTATCAATCACCTCATTACACCTGCTTATGAAATCATTAAATTCTAAGAAATCTCTTGGGGGATAACCGCATACCGAAAGTTCACCAAATGCAATAAGATCAGCACCTAACTCTATTGCTTTATGAGTGGCTTGTATCAGTTTGGCTTGATTAGATTCAAAATTTCCGATGTGGTAATTTTGCTGAGCTAAGGCTATTTTCATATTTTTATTCTAATTGCTTGGTAAAATCTCAATAATGACTGCAAATATAGTTGATATCAGTAGGTTATGCAGTTTCCAATTCATCACTTGTTCTGCTATCAAATTCACGCAATGTAAATCGTTTTATGTGGAGGAAATGAGAATAGGATATTTGTAGATTTTCGTCGCTAAGTTTTCTTGACTTACTATTATAATTTTCTTAGCAAATACTATTCTTATTCTAGCACCCAGTCCTGCGATAGGGATCGTCGCGGATATCCTTTTAGGAGGCAAATAGGATTGTAATGCGTATAGTGATTATACATTGATTCATAGTATGTAACAGTATGCTAATGTGTAATTTTCTTGCCTCCTAAAAGATAGGAGCATAGAGCCCGGGCCTAAAAGGCATCGCCATAATCCCTGGACTTATAGTTATTTTGTAGGTACTGTATGTAAATTGTAGGTATAACTAATATCTGGAAGTTGTTTAATATCAATAGAAAGTACCCTTCGACAGTAAGAATCGAATACTAGAATATTATCCTAGCTTTGCAATCATTTTAACAGAAC
>CAYZQX010000027.1:0-20167 GCA_964480615.1 uncultured Chitinophagales bacterium
GTTGGCAACTCAAATATAGTAAAGAAATTGGAATTATTTAGCAAGCCCTAAGTAAGAAAACAACTACTGCCATACGCTCCATAATTGTTTACGCTAATTTCATTTGTTTACTGGTTTTTGAAGACTCTATTTTACATAGTATGATTGTAAAATGAGTGTTGTTACCCCTAGATTACAAAATTATCCATGCCAATTTTTCAATACTTGTGAAGCTGTAGCAATTCTTTTTCAAACCTTGCAGGCGGTAAATAGTGTTGTTCCAGTGGGATGGCAAATGGGATTGGAGTGTCCAGTCCAGCCACGCGTTTCACTGGGGCATCGAGCTGTTCAAAACATTCAGCACTAATCAAGGCTGCAATTTCAGCACCTATTCCCCCTGTAAGGCTATCTTCGTGCAGTATGATGGCTTTGCCTGTCTTATTCACTGAGTTTATTATGGCATTTTTATCATAGGGTTGTAGTGTCCTTAGATCGATAAGGTCAGCACTTATTTCCGAATACTTATCTAATACTTTAAGTGCCCAGTGTACACCCATACCATAGGTAATGATGGTTATATCTTGGCCACTCCTTAACATATTGGCTTTGCCAAGTTCTATATAGTAGGGTTCATCAGGAATATCCTCAGTAAGCGATCTATACAATGCTTTGTGTTCAAAATACATTACTGGGTTAGGATCATCAATAGCACTTAGGAGTAATCCCTTGGCGTCATAAGGATTTGAGGGGTACACAATTTTTAATCCCGGGCTGTGGAAGAACCAAGCTTCATTGCTTTGTGAATGAAATGGGCCAGCGCCTACTCCAGCACCTGTGGGCATACGGACTACCACATCGGCATTTTGTCCCCACCTATAGTATATCTTACTCAGGTTATTAATGATCTGATTGAATCCACAGGTTACAAAGTCGGCAAACTGCATTTCCACCATGGCCTTCATTTTTTTCACTGATAAGCCTAGACCTATTCCCACTATTGCACTTTCACATAAGGTGGTATTTCTCACCCTTCCTTTGCCAAATTTTTCTACAAATCCCTCCGTGATTTTAAACACTCCACCATATTCCGCTATATCCTGACCCATCAACACTAAGTCGGGGTACAACTCCATCGACTGTCTAAGACCATCGGAAATCGCATCAATAAATCGTTTTGGACTCTTGCTCCTTGAATTTTCCAATTCGATTGGGAGTGTATGTGGCTTATATATATCCTGGATCTCTTCTTCGGCGATTACTTCATCCACAATTATTTCTGGCAGGTCAAACGCTGATTTTACTGCTGCTTCAATTTCTTTTTTAAATTCTGATCTATAGGTGGCTATCTGCTTATCCTGTAGGATGCCTTCAGAGATTAAATACTGCTCATAGTTAGTCAAAGGGTCTTTAATAGCCCATGCGTCCATCAATTCCTTAGGCACATATTTAGTCCCGGAGGCTTCCTCGTGGCCGCGCATCCTAAAAGTTTTACACTCTAACAATAAAGGCTTTGGTGATTTAATCATGGCCGCTCTATACTTTTTGATAGTACTGTAAACCTCTAGAATATTATTGCCGTCAATAGTAATGGCCTCCATTCCATAACCTATTCCCTTGTCTGCTATATTGACACACCTAAACTGGTCAGCACTAGGTGTTGATAGCCCATAGCCATTATTTTCGACTACGAATATAATGGGCAGATCCCAAACTGCAGCCGTATTGAGGGCCTCGTGAAAATCACCTTCGCTTGTGCCTCCTTCACCGCTAAATGCCACTGCTATTTTCTTTTCAGCCTTGAGCTTATGTGCCAATGCGATGCCGCTCCCTATGGCTAGCTGTGGTCCTAAATGTGAAATCATACCTACTATATGGTGTTCATTAGACCCAAAATGAAAGGACCGTTCTCTGCCTTTGCTATACCCTTCACGCTTGCCCTGCCACTGTGCCATTAGCTTATCAAGCGGCATTTTGCGGGAGGTGAATACGCCTAGGTTCCGGTGTAATGGTAGTATATATTCATCAGCATCTAATGCCTCGGTAATCCCTACGGCGATGGCCTCCTGGCCGATTCCGCTAAACCATTTACTCACCTTGCCTTGTCGAAGTAATAGGAGCATCTTATCCTCGATCATACGAGGATATAAAATTGCTTTATAAAGTGTGATCAATTCTTGATCAGTTATTCCCTTGCGGTTGTATTTTATAGGATTTACCAATTTGTTTTTGGCTGCCATGGTGTACGCTAAATATTTTTTTGTTTTATTTTATTATTTTTTTTTCGATTCGGACTCAATCCAAAGTTGATTAAATGTCTTTTGGCTAAAGGATGGTGTTACTCTATTAATCTTCCAAGCATCCGAAAATAAAAATGAAAAATAGACTTTTTTCATCCCCATTAGTTTTGAATTCATTTTGTCTCTATCCACTGCCCATAATTCCCAATAATTCAATGCACGTTTTTGTATAAATGATATAGATTTTTTCACCGTTTGTTCTTGTCTGCACCTAGCAATTATTTCATTGCTGTGCCATAGATCGATCATGTATTTTTGGCCTAAGTGCATTTCGGTAGTATAAGCATTTTCGTAGTTCTTCGATTTTCCAGTATTTATTAAGGTGTTTCTTAGCGCCATATCAAGATTAGAATTTACTGCTTCATAATCATACATAAGCTCTCTAAATGTAGTATCAGCAAGCAAATTGGTTCTTCCATTATCCAGCAAGATAATGCTAACTTTTTGTTGAGTTTGTTGATCGCTTAGCAGACCACCTCCGCTAATCATTATTTGTTTGGATAAAGTACTATGCCCATAATTAGCAACAGACCACATTGTTTTTTCTCTATGCCAGTCACTCATATTCATGATTAGCTTTTCGATACCTGCTACTATAATTATGTTTTTGGATCTTGAGATGTAAGGCTGCAAATAACCTTCTTCATCAGGGACGATAACCGTTCCAGTATTAGATATTAATACTGATCCACTTATGATTAATGTTGAGTTTGAAGCTATGTTTTTAGCTGATATATTATTGTTTTCCTCATAGTTAATCAACTTTGGATTGCCCTCCTCAAATTTTACTTGAGGAAACCTGTGGTGTCGAGTTTCCTTTAATTCTTCGGTTGATAAATTTTTTTCAGCTGGATGAATATTGTGGTAGGGTAGGCCTTGCCCCAAAAGATAATCTTCAAGTTCAATTTCGCTAAGTTCAAAACCCCATCCTTTGTATATAGTGGCTGGTGTTTCCTTCCTAGCATTAGAAATAATTAGGTGTATGGCTTCATTGACATCTTCAGCCCAATGCACAAATCCCTTATTCTTAATAAATGCAGCTTCAAACCCTGTAATTAATGAATCTAGTTGGGCTACTGATTTCCATCTCATCCATCTTCTCCACTTCCAAAGCAAATCTATATTTGGTATTTTTTGCCAAGCATGGGTTGCTTTTTTCCTCAATGGCTTCAGTGTATTAAACATATTTTTTAATTAATGCTTTGGTTATTGATCTGATCTTTTAACAGTTAATTTTATTTACCCTTAATTGATGTCGTCCCCCTTCAAATTTATTTTCAATAAATGCATCAACGATGGCTAATGCCTCCTCCACAGTGACAAATCTGGCTGGGATGCAGCATATATTAGCATCGTTGTGTTGCTTGGCTAGTGCTGCAATTTCGGAAGTCCAACACAATGCAGCCCTTATGCCGCTGTGCTTATTCGCTGTAATCGCAACTCCATTACCACTTCCACATAACAAAATACCTAAATCACATACACCATCTTCCACTTGGATAGCTAGCTTGTGGGCATAGTCAGGATAATCCACCGATTCAATATTGAAAGTGCCTACATCCATTATAACACTGTCAGCTAGGCTTTTCAAATGCTCTATTATCAACTCTTTGTAATCATACCCTGCATGATCACTACCTATCGCAATGCTTAAACTCATAATTTTATTGATTATATATAACTATTTATATTACAATGAACTAGCTGCTGACTTCTCAACTCTTTTTGTAACAAAAATACTAATTTCGTATAGCAAATATACGGGAATAGCTACCAATAATTGTGAAAATACATCGGGAGGGGTTATTACCGCCGCTATTATTAAGATAATTATAATGGCCCATCTTCGGTAGTTCCCTAAGAACCTGGATGTTACTAGACCTAGTTTTGCAAGTATATAGATGGTTATAGGTATTTGAAACATTAGGCCTGATCCTAGGGTAAGTGTAGAGATCATCTCTACATAAGAGCTTAATTGAATATTATTGGCTACCTCAGTACTGATTTGATAACCCGCCAAAAAATTCAAGGATACTGGAATAAGTATGTAGTAACCGAATAACACTCCAAGAAAAAACAGGATGGAAGAAGGTATAATTACACTTTTAGTTTTTCTTATTTCTTCTTCATATAATCCAGGTTTTATAAATCTCCATATCTCAAATAAAATATATGGAAAAGAGAATATTACGCCAAATACAAGTGAAGCTTGGATGTGCGCCATAAACTGCCCTGATAAATCTGTATTTATTATTAGAAACTCTACTGGGTCAGCGCATAAGGTTTCGCGCATACCAACATAATTTGAAGCCCAGCAAAAAAATTTATAGGTCCAAAAGCCAGGTTTTTTGGGACCAAAAAGCACAGTCTCAAATATCCATTCTTTGAGGCAAAAAGCAATGATTGTAAATAGTAATACTGCTACAAAAGAACGAAGAATATGCCACCTCAATTCTTCAAGGTGATCTACAAACGACATATCATCCGCTTTCTTACTGTTTTTCATTCGGCCTCAAAGGTATAAAATAATACGGATGGCCGACTATATGTTATCTAACCATTTTCATTTGTAATTACTACTATTAACACGACAGTTCTAAGTACTCTTGTAATTTCACTTTTTTGATGGAACTATATTCTTTGTGTATCCTTTCATTTTCCGCAATCCTGACTTTATTGCCTAGCCTAAATTGGTGAGTACTAAATTCGACTCGACTGTCTATTGAAGTTTCAATAATTTTTTGCATTGTTGTGATATGGGACCGTTCTATAGCTATCATGCCTTCAAGTTTTTCTTTAATTGAAACTTCATTAATTTTATATTGAGCATGGTTATCAGCCCGATCTTCGATATTCGCAGAATCAATTATTATTTTATTGATTTCGCCATTCCACATCCAACGACCATTGCTTACCAAGTAGTTAGGATTCCAATTATAATAAGCTCCTTTATTTAAAATGGTTATTAAATCCTTTCCGCCGTTATTGTAAAAGGCTTCTTCAACTAGCTTCTTATACTTTCCATTTTTACTATTGCTTACAGCATTTGGCTTCCACCAGTCTTCAGGCAAATATATTTGTACAGGCAAGTCGCTTGCTTGCAATGATTTTCCGAGTATATGAGGATTCATTGCCTTCACAACCGCCCATTCAACATCAATATTGTTGACAAGTTTTTTTAAGTTTTGAGGCTTGCTGATCACCAGCTTGCCTGATTTATCAGTGCTTCTTGTAATGTATTTCGCATTAGGAGCTATTTCATTGTTTATAAAGCAGTGTCTTATCCCTAAAAAGGCTGGTACATATTTTTGAGTTTCAATAGGTAAATATTCTTTTATGTCCCAAAAGCTAGTCTTACCTGATTCTTTTTGAGCCTGAATTACTTTATAAGGGCCACAGTTATAGGCTGCGATAGCTAATAACCAGTCCCCAAAGTATTCATTCCACTTCTTTAAGTATTGAGCAGCTGCTCTTGAGGACTTATTGAGATCCTTGCGCTCATCTACTCTACTATTTATTTTTAAGTCATACTCCTTAGCCGTTGGCTTTATAAATTGCCATATACCTAAAGCCCCTGATGGACTCATTGCCGTAGGAACTAGTGCCGACTCTATAACCGCCAAATATTTCAAATCATTGGGAATGCCTTCCTCTGAAAATATAGAGTCTATCACAGGGAAAATATTTACTCCCCTGCCTTGTATCCTTTGCAAATAACTCATAGACTCCTTAACATAGCGCTTAGAAGAATTTTCTATACTTTTTTCATGTTTTGTCGGGATATTGCCTGTTTCCAACGGCATTGCACTCAAAGTATTGCCTTGTCCTAACCATACAACCATCATCACTACCGCCACTATTGAAATACACCCCTTAATCATTTTATCCATCATAATTACCATTACATTTTCAATCATTTATGCTTGAGCTGACAAAAATACTCCTATCCATAGGCTAAAATCCAGTCAGTGGATGTCCTAATGCCCCTCACTGTAATAAGTGCATTGGTGCATCTGCTATTTTCCAACCACACATATATTTTTTTTTATAATATGTTATTTGTTTTCAAATTCATCAAAAGCTACTTTCTTTAAATTTTTACTTTAATAAATTCTTGATCGATTTATTATTTAATGCTTTGCTTTATATATTGCTTATATATATCTATTAATCAATACTTTAAGACCATAATTCATACTTACAGGCTATCAACTGCTAATTTTAGCATAATAAATACTCTTTTTGCATCGTAATCAATTAAAATCACTTGATTACATATATAAATTTTTATAATGTTATAAAATGTCATAAAAAAATAAATTTCTAAACAGATCGCTGAAAATTCCAAAATTTCTTTGTATTCTGATTTTTGCTTTATATTTTAAGCTTGTTACAAGCTTTGTAGTTTTGATAGTTTATTTTGTCCGCTAAGAAACCTAACTTTGCAGCCCAAATAAAACTGGTATGTTAGATAAACTAGAAGCCATTAAGCTCAGGTATGATGATATTCAAAATCAATTAGGTGATCCTAGTGTTACTGCTGACATGGATAGATTCTATAAGTTAAATAAGGAATACAAGGATCTTATGCCCATTATTGCTGCCTATGAGCAATATAAAGATCTCATGAGTAATATCGCCTATAACCGCGATATACTAAAAAATGACAGCGATGCTGAACTCAGAGATATGGCTAAGAACGATCTATGGGAGCAAGAAGAGCGACAAGTGGAATTGGAAAACGAAATAAAATGGTTGCTAGTACCCAAGGATCCACAGGACGAAAAAAATGCTATTCTTGAAATTCGGGCCGGGACAGGTGGGGACGAAGCTTCCATCTTTACGGGTGATCTATTCAGGATGTACAGCCGCTTTCTCGATACGAAGGGATGGAAAATGGAGGTAATCTCAGCCAGTGACAACCCATCCGGTGGGTATAAAGAAATTGTATGTGAAGTGCGAGGTGAAAATGTATTTGGTACCCTAAAATATGAGTCAGGTGTGCATAGGGTACAGCGTATTCCAAAGACCGAATCATCAGGAAGGATTCACACCTCCGCATCCACCGTAGCAGTCCTACCTGAAGCCGAAGAAGTAGATGTAAAGATAAATCCCGCTGACCTAAAAATTGATACCTTTCGTTCCTCTGGAGCTGGAGGGCAAAATGTAAATAAAGTTGAAACTGGTGTGCGAATTACCCACCTTCCCTCTGGAATGGTTTCAGAAAGCACACAAGCTCGTACTCAAGGCCAAAACCGTGAAATTGCAATGAATCTATTGCGTACACGTATGTATGAGCAAGAATTAGAAAAACACAATGCCGAAATTTCAGCACAAAGAAAATCCCTAGTGTCCACTGGCGATCGATCAGCTAAAATAAGAACCTATAATTATCCACAAGGTCGGGTTACTGATCACCGTATTAATCTTACCCTTTATAATCTTGATATGATTATGAATGGAGATATTCAAGAAATAATTGATTCCTTAATGGTTGCTGAAAACGCAGAAAAGCTAAAAGAAGGGGCTATCTAAAAAATTTTTATTTTTTTTCAACTATAATAGTAAATACCTACTATTATTCAACTGATATACAATATTTTATGACCGAACATATAACCTCTTATCCCAAAGATAAAATAAAAATCCTCCTACTTGAAGGCATTCATCCTGTAGCTAAGGACCTGCTACATAAAGCTGGCTATGATCAAGTAGTTATGTATAATAAAGCGCTCGATCACGATGAGTTAATGCAAGAAATCAAGGATGCCCACCTCATAGGTATCAGATCTAAGACCCAGCTCACCGATGCTATTATTCAATCGGCACCTAAACTGCTCGGAATAGGCTGCTATTGCATAGGCACTAATCAAGTAGATCTTACCACTGCCGCCCATTTAGGCGTTGCCGTCTTTAACTCCCCATACTCTAATACACGATCAGTAGCGGAATTGGTAATTGCCGAATGCATTATGCTCCTGAGAAGAGCTGTCGAAAAAAGCGTGGCCGCACATTCAGGAATATGGCTTAAAGATGCCAATCAGTCCTATGAACTTAGGGGCAAAAAATTGGGGATTGTGGGCTATGGACACATAGGCACACAAGTTTCTGTAATGGCTGAAGCACTTGGAATGGAGGTTGTGTATTACGACATTGTGCCTAAGTTGCCACTAGGGAATGCCAAACCACTTAGCTCACTCGATCAATTACTAGAAATTGCTGACATCGTAACTTTACACGTACCCGCCTCTCCTGATACCCACAATATGATTAATGCTGATACATTAAAAAAGATGAAGCAAGGATCTATTTTGCTCAATCTAAGTCGTGGCTCCGTTGTTCATATTACAGATTTAGTTGCTGCACTCAAGCAAGGCCATTTGCTGGGCGCTGGACTTGATGTTTTTCCACATGAGCCTGCCTCAAAAAATGAAAAATTTGTTTCTGAGCTTCAAAATTTGCCAAATGTCATATTGACACCACATATAGGCGGTAGTACTATCGAAGCACAAGAAAATATCGCTATCGATGCCACTTCTAAGTTGTTGAATTTTATTGACTCTGGCTCTAGTGTGGGAAGCCACAGCATACCTGAGTTAAGCCTGCCTATACAGCGAAACACCCATAGAATCTTGCATATACATAAAAATGTGCCGGGTGTGCTTTCAGCTATCAACTCCACCTTATCCGCTATGGGCGTCAATATCCTCGGTCAATACTTAAAAACCAATGAAAAAGTGGGATATGTGGTCTTGGATGTTGAAAAATGTGATTCTAAACAAGCCTTAGATGGTATGATGCAGGTCCCGAACACCATTAAAGCACGGATACTTTATTAACATCAGCTGCATACAGCTACAAAGCTTTGGTATTAATCAAGGTAATCTTTTTTTCAACCTTTACTTTAATTATAGCTTGCTAAATAATTCATAATTATTTGATTTTGGCGATGCCTGCGGCCCGGGCTATACAGGGCTGCGCTGCCGCTTCGGTACTGGGCGGGCGGGCTTTCGGAATTATTAAATTCCAGCGATTGAAAGCCCGCCCACCCAGTACAAACCCTTTCTATCCCTATCGCGATTACAACTTGAAGGAGCAATGTATAGGAGTTGACTATTTATATTTATGATGCAAGCTTTTTTACGAAAACCCATAAAATTGTGTGAATATCCTATGCAATTATAATGGTTAGAACCCATTACAATAAAAGATTTCAGAATTATTTAGCAAGCCCTATCTGGCATGTAAACCGCGTTAAATTGAAAGGCCATAGGAAAACCATCCTAAGGACAGAGCCCAAAAAACAACAAATTACTGTCCCCGACGGTGGAGAAAAACCAAATAGGTTTTTTGGAGGGAATTCCCCATCGCTGGCGGAATCCTACTAGATTATTAGCTCTCTAATTGCTCTGTTAGCCTTACTTTAGCATCATCCACTTCAAGCTTAACTTTAACTCCTAACTTTAGCGGTCTATTATCTAACAAGTGGCCCCCGCTAAAATGAAAGGCCATAGGAAAACCATATTCAGCGCAATGATCTTGTATTATTTCTATATGGTTTTTGCCAAAAGGAATGGTGTTATCTTTGATTTCCGTAAATCCTCCTACTACAATTCCTCTTAGTTTACTCAACATCCCACGTCTTTTTATAGCTAATAACATTCGATCGAGGTGATAATAATATTCATCCAAATCCTCGAGAAAAAGAATTTTACCTGTCCAGTCAGGCTCTGAATCAGAACCCAATACGGAATAAAGCACTGATAAATTGCCTCCTAACAATACACCTTCTGCAATTCCAAGCCTATTGTCTTTCGAGGATTCAAATTCATAATTCATCCCATCTCCTTTTAACAAATTGTAGGTAATTGCCAAGGACTCGTGCGTATTCTTTTCCCAACCTACTGGCATAGGGCCGTGTATGGCCATACAACTTGTTTTAGCATAAACATCTAAAAACAAAGCAGTTAGATCACTATATCCCAATAATACCTTTGGATGCTGAATAAATTTTGAGTAATCAATCCCGTCCAATAATCTTGCTGTTCCATAACCTCCGCGGGCAAATAGGATGCAATCTAATGTTGGATCATCTAAGGCCATTTGCAAGTCCTCTCGTCTTAAGTTGTCCGCCCCAGCATATTGATTCTCAATAGATCCTATACTCTTCCCCAATTCTACTTGCATACCCCATTCCTTCAGCATATCGATGCTAAAACCCAACTCTTCACGAGTAATCGCTCTCGCTGTACTTATTATCCTAACCTTCATTTTATTATGCTTTTCGATGAATTATTCTTAACTCGCATTTGGCAATTTCTATTAATTCGTTCTTATAACTTAGACTAATCAATTACTTCACTCGGCTCGAATCGCTATCGACCTATTGCAATAAATATTGATACAATTTCAGCACTAAATTATCGGTCAAAAATAGTGGATAATAAGCAATAAACTATTTCCACCCATTATTAGAAAGGATAACTAAGGTTGTTTTTTCCACTGGGTATTGGCGATAAGGATTGTAAGGGTTTAGTGCAGGGCTGGCTGGCTGACGGCTTTTATGGGTGGGTGGGAGTGGATCATGATGCTGTCAGCCAGCCAGCCCTGTACCGGAGCGAAGCGCAGCCCTGAAAAGCCTGGGCCGGAGGCATCGCACAAGAAGTCTTTGTTTTGATTCAGGAATGTTATTCTCTCCCATTAAGACTACATTCATCTTTCGACTGATTCAAAAAATTTTATCAAGGCCATAAAAAAACACCAAAAAAAAACGGGGACCGAAGTCCCCGTCAATATTAGCTATTCATAAGCCTTTTTTTATCACTAGTGCTTAGTCTCAGCCGTAGGAATTCTATCCATGTTCGCCACAATATCAAATTTAATATTAACCTCAGGCGAAATAAACTTGTCCTTTAGGCTTTTATCAGTGCCATAAGACATCCCGAAATCAGCTCTATTGATATTAAAATCAGCTTTAGCAGTCAACTTTTCAGGGGTTATGTTGATGATGGCAGGAAAAGTTATGGATTGCTCCTTGCCTTTAAGGCTTAAATTTCCAGTTACTGTATGTGTTGCACCTGCTAATTTAACTGGCATACCAGCTTGGATAGGTGCAGCACTTGCTAATACAAATCGTGCAATTCCGAACTGAGCAGCATCAAAAAAGTCAGGTGATAATAAATGACCTGCAAGTTTTTTATTCATTTCAGCATCTTTTACATCTGTTATAGTGAGGGAATTAATATCAACAGCAAAATGTCCGCCTTGTATATTGTTCTCCTTTACAGCAATTTCTCCAGCCTTTAGGGTAAAATAACCTTCGTGCTGTCCTGTGGGCTTGGTACCAATAAATCCAATTTTACTGTCTTCGCTTACCTTATAAAAAGTACCGAGGTCAGCCTGTGGTTTAACCTCCACCTTCGTAGGAGCTTCTGTTTTTGCTTTATCGGCATCAGGTGCTGACTTACAAGACACTAAACTAATTGCTATCGAAGTAGCAACTAAAAATAATGAAAATTTCATTGAATATTTTTTTTTAAAAATAAACAGCGAAAATAGATCAATCAGTAATATCAGGGGAAAAAAAGGGTAAAAAATTCAGTTAAAAAAATAAAAATATTAAATCGATAAAAATGAAAATTATTTGGCACACTATTTGATAAATTACCATTAGATGTCCAAATGAGCTATAAACAGTTAAATATAGAATCCTTATCAGGAGCGGGTTTCACTTCTAAAGAGAAACTAAAGTTTATTATTTTGACAATTTTTGTCTTAGTAATATTACTTATAGTAATCCTTACCAGCTTTTCAAATACTGCAGAAAATTTACTTTCTTTGGAGAATTCTATAAAAATTAAAAATATTTTCGCTGAAAACCTCGTGCTTTTGAGAAAATAGCGCATACCTCCCTTACTTTTGCCTAATGATAGGCATCCGTCAACTCTTTTTATCGCATACAGCACAAACTAGCCCAAGTCCACTCTTATTAGAAGTGGAACGAGCTAATGGAATTTATATCTACGATTTTAATGGAAAAGCATATATAGATCTAATTTCAGGGATAGGAGTGAGCAATTTAGGCCACACCAATCCACAAATAGTAAAGGCAGTAAGCGAACAAGCCAGCAAATTTATGCACCTAATGGTATATGGGGAATACATCCATTACCCGCAAGTAGCACTATCTAAATTGCTAACCTCCTTACTTCCTGCCTCGTTAAACCAAGTATATTTAGTCAATAGTGGTGCCGAAAGTACAGAAGGCGCTATAAAATTAGCCAAAAAATATACTGGCCGTGCCGAAATTATCAGCTTCCATCATTCCTATCACGGCAGTACTAATGGTGCACTCAGTTTATTGGGTGATGAGTACTTCAAGGCTAACTATCGTCCACTATTGCCCGCCACTTTTCAAATAAGATATAATGAAACCGATGATCTAGCACATATTACCGAAAAAACAGCAGCAGTATTTGTAGAGCTCGTTAAAGCGGAGGAAGGAGTGGTATTACCTCTGCCTGGATACCTAAAGCAATTAAAGGCACGCTGTGAAGAAATGGGTGCACTCCTAGTAGTAGATGAAATTCAAACAGGTATGGGTCGCACAGGACCACTATTTGCATTTGAAGCGGAAGCGATAATCCCTGATATTTTATTACTTGCTAAAGCATTTGGAGGAGGATTACCTGTGGGCGCATTTATTGCAAATGAAAAAATTATGTCTGTCCTATCTAATTGTCCAGTTTTAGGACACATTACAACATTTGGTGGAAACCCTGTGTGCGCGGCAGCAGCGCTTACAGCCCTGGAGATTCTAAGTACCGAATTAATTAATTATGAAATTCCTAAGAAAGAGCAGCTATTTGTATCAAAACTTACCCATCCACTCATTAAGGAGGTTAGGCATAAAGGACTAATGATAGCCATCGAGCTCTCAGATAGCCAAACAGTGCTAAAAATGGTTGATTTGTGTATGAAAAAAGGCCTTATAGTCGATTGGTTTCTTTTTGCTCCCCATTGCTTGCGTATATGTCCTCCACTTATTATCTCATATAATGAAATAGAAACAGCTTGTAGTATAATTTTAGAGGCCTTAGACCAAGTTGCTAATACCATCTAACACATTATCTTCTTAGGCCAATAATAGATTTTCAAAACAAGGACATTCCGATATTCATGAATCCAGTAGCCATACATTTTCATCGACAACTATTAATCTTTACATTTTTGCTGGGTATTACTATACTAATCTGCTCTTGTAAGAAAGAGACAATTGAATTAGAATATGTGTCCATACAAAGTAATATCACCGAACCTATCAATGCGGTGACTACTGATGAGGATGGTAATGTATGGATGGGCAGCGGCTATCGCTATGAACCTGGGCATATAGCAAAGTGCGACCTTTCCTATACAGCCTGTGACTCGCCTATCGCTGCAACAAATACTGGCATACAAGACATCGAATTCATAGGCATTGATAAGGGCTATGCGATAACTACAGGCAATCAATTTTATCACTCTACCGATGGAGGGTTACAATGGACACTTTCACAAGGGTATCTGTACGAAGGAACTTGGTATCCACTTTATAATCAATTCATGATAAATGAAAATGTTGGATTTGCGGTAGGAGGAGAAGGTCATAAAAAAGGCGTGATCTTTAAAACTATAAATGGGGTTGATTGGGTAGGAAAAGAATGGGAAATAGAATTACGGGATATATATTTTACGAGCCTTAGTGATGGATATATGGTAGGGTCAGGAGCTGCACTTAAAACGCTGGATGGAGGGGTAAACTGGTCTTATATGGATATAAAAGGTGATTTTTTTAGAGCTATCCAATTTGTGACTTCCAATACTGGTTATATAGTAGGGGACATGGGCAGTATTTATAAAACCCCTGATGCTGGAATTACGTGGAATAAACTGAGAGGGCAAAATAAATTGACAGGATCTAAATACCATTTTACCGATATTCTATTTCTTAATGAAAATACAGGCTATTTTTGTGGAGAAAATTGTATATTATATACCGCTGACGGAGGAGAAACAATACTTGAGATCGACAATCTTCCTCAGTGTAATTACCGTCGTATGGCACTGACACAGGCTAATACCATAATAGCAGTAGGGGAGGATGGTTGTATGGTGGAAATAATATTGTAGAACAAATGAAAAATTACAGTAAAGACATATTTGTTGATTCTAAGGAATTAGAAGATTATTACCGACTATTAGCAGAGGTATTTGATCTAAATGATCTTTTTGGGATCGCTAAAGCAGATTTTACTGAAAAATCGGGCATAAGGATACATCTCGACATATTAGAAGTAGATAAAAATGCGCCCACAATTGTATTCATACCTGGAACTGGCACCTATTCACTTTGTTATTCACCATTTTACAATTATTTATTTAAGTCTGGATACAATATCATTGGATTTGATCCGCGAGGACACGGCCGTAGTGATGGTGAAAAAGGCGACTACACTTTAGGTGAAATCCTGCTGGATACTGAGGCTGCAATTACCTACGCCATTGAAAATTTTAATCCGGAAGTGAGTTTGATGGGTTGCAGTCAGGGTGGCATACTTGCATTTTACATGGCAGCCAGAGAGAGCCGACTTAAAAGTGTGATATGTCAAAACTTCGCTGATCTTACTGGCAGGGATTCGCATAAGCTATCGAGATACCCTAAAGCCACAAAATTTCTTAAGCCTTTTTTATTGCCAATATTGGACAATTTTCCTGACAATAAAGTTTCAGTGGAATCTTATATCAACTTAAAACAGATCCCATTAAAACACTTCGGGAACTTGCACAATTTTTTAGAACAAGATCCATTAGCCTTAAAATCTATAAAACTGAAGGCTGTGCGGTCACTCACTACCACAGGATTGGACAAGCCCGTACACGAAATCACAACACCTATATTTGCCTTACAACCTGGTGCCGATGAAATATTCCCACTAGACTATATTCAAAACCTGTACGACCAATTAAATTGCAAAAAAAGAATCGAAATATTTGAAGGATTAGGGCATGCTATGCTCATCAATAATCCTGAATTAGTAGCACCTAAAGTGATCGAATGGTTAAGAGAAATTCATTAGTATCACCTAGCCGCTATACTTTTATTGTACATAGCACTCCCAGTAAAAACATACATCCATTTTTTGGCAACTACATCGCCTACTAGGAATTGATCTAGCTTTTTTTGCATTATGTTTGATGACAAAAATAGGCTTTGATGGATTCTATAAAGACAGGAAGTTATTTATCAATAAAACAGTTATCTATTTGTTACAAAACTTGTAAAAAGATCGGAGGATAAAAAGAAATTTACAAAAATCAGCAGCTATCAGATTTTGCTACAGCAATTCTTTTACTTTAAAATATTTTTCTAAGTCTGTTTTAAACTGCTCTGTGCTAAAGTCCTTGATTTTTCCTTTCATTTGACCTAGTACTTTTAATAATTAAAGAATTTCTTTTGCCAATAATCTTTGACACTCGGTTTCGTTCTAATAAGAAAATTAAAAACCCGAGCTAAAATTAATAATAAAAGACCAGCTATTTGTTACATAACTCTCACCCTCGTACAATAGATTAGAAAAGGTTTTCTAAACTATATAAAGGCATTGAATAATCAGCAAGTTTTATGTATTAGCGATAGAGATCGCTGCAATCCATGCCTAAAAGTATGTTCATGTTGCAATCAAAACAAATGTAAAATTAGCAAGCACACTTCACAGAGTCTTTTAACGAGAGGAGTACAGCAAAAAATCAAGCATAAGCCCATATTATTGCTGCCGACAAACAGCATAAAATCGCAAGCAACCAAGCGATAGCGCAGGTTCTTGTTGCCATTAGAAAATATTATAATGACACAAGTAACTCAGGCCTGTAAGGTATCAACACAACCCAATGTGCTTGCAAATTAAGAAAAATTGATCGTACAAAATTACTAATAAATGTTCCTAATGATAAGTTATCCTATATGCCCTGATGTAAACTGAATATTTGGGTTTTTTGTTTTTAGCACTACCTTTGTAAATGAATTCTATACAAGAATTAGAAAAAATAAGTTCACAGGTAAGACGTGACATCGTACGTATGGTTCACGCAGTAAACTCAGGTCATCCTGGTGGCAGTTTGGGATGTACTGATTTCTTAGTTGCCCTCTATTTCCGATTTATGCGCCATAATCCAAAATTCAATATGGATGGAGCAGGGGAGGATCTATTCTTTTTATCTAATGGTCACATATCTCCTCTTTTCTATTCCGTATTAGCGCGCAGTGGTTATTTTCCCATTAGTGAGCTCTCAAGTTTTAGAAAAATCAATAGCCGATTACAGGGACATCCTGCCACCGAAGAGGGATTGCCAGGCATTAGGATAGCCAGCGGCTCCTTAGGGCAAGGGCTTAGTGTAGCATGTGGTGCTGCATTGACAAAAAAAATGAATAAGGACAAGCAGTTAGTTTATGTCTTACATGGTGATGGTGAATTACAAGAAGGACAAATATGGGAGGCTGCAATGTTCGCCGCACATCATAAATTAGATAACTTGATCGCCACAGTGGATTGGAATGGACAGCAAATTGACGGCTCTACTGAAAAAGTAATGAGCCTTAAGGAATTACCGCTAAAATGGGCATCATTTGGCTGGGAAGTTATTATCCTCGAAAAAGGAAATAGCATGAGTGATATTATAGCAGCTATTACTTTGGCGAAGAATAAGACGGGTCATGGCAAGCCTATCGTCCTATTAATGAAGACGGAGATGGGTTATGGTGTTGACTTTATGATGGGTTCGCATAAATGGCATGGTGTAGCGCCTAATGATGAGCAACTAGCCACTGCGCTCAGTCAGCTGAATGAATCATTGGGCGATTATTAATTAGTATATTCACAATAAAAAAGAAAACACAATGTCAATCAAGGTTACAGGACATAATGATACAAGAAGCGGTTTTGGCGATGCCTTACACGAGCTAGGCCATACCAATCCTAATGTGGTGGCACTCACTGCAGACTTAGCAGGATCCCTTAAAATGGACAAGTTTATTGCCTCCTATCCAGAAAGGTTTATCCAGTGTGGCATTGCTGAGGCCAATATGATCGGCATAGCTGCTGGATTAACAATAGGGGGGAAAATTCCATTTACCGGCACTTTTGCTAACTTTAGTACAGGTAGAGTATATGATCAAATCCGCCAATCAGTGGCTTACTCAGGCAAGAATGTTAAAATATGTGCATCACATGCAGGCGTTACACTGGGTGAAGATGGGGCCACCCATCAAATCCTAGAGGATATAGGTATGATGAAAATGTTGCCACATATGACCGTCATTGTTCCCTGTGACTATATGCAAACCAAACTGGCAACCCTTGCCATTGCGGATCACTTGGGACCTGTGTATCTGCGTTTTGGACGTCCTAAATGGCCGATATTCACCAGCCCTGATCAAGGCTTTCAGATAGGCAAAGCTCAAAGACTTATCGAAGGTGATGATCTCACTATTATAGCCTGCGGCCACTTAGTATGGAAAGCTATAGAGGCCGCGGAATTGCTTAAAACCAAAGGAATACAAGCCCAGGTAATTAATATGCATACGATTAAACCACTGGATGAAAAAGCCATTATAGAGGCTGCTAAAAAGACAGGGGCCATCGTAACTGCTGAAGAACATCAGCTTGCTGGTGGACTAGGTGAATCCGTTGCAAGCGTATTAGCACGAAATTTACCTACGCCTATTGAAATGGTAGCAGTAAGAGATTCTTTTGGTCAAAGTGGTACTCCAGACCAACTGCTGGCTCACTATGGCTTGGATACGCAAGATGTGGTCAATGCAGCTCAGGCCGTTCTACTGCGCAAAAAAGCCAATAACTTCTCTTAGACACAGAATTAAAAAATATTTTAACTACACGCCCAGCAATTATCCTCTTAAACCATATTTTTTGGATCGGTTTGATCGGATTTGTCTATTTTAGTGGCGTTTTAGAAGTTCCCTCATATAATTTTATAACATGAATCCACAAGACATCCAGGATGAAGAAATCCTACGTCTTTTTCGCGAGAGTCATAGCCGAGAAAAAGGTTTCACCATGCTCGTAAAAAAGTATCAAGAAAAGCTTTATTGGCAAATCCGTCGTATGGTATTAAGCCATGATGACGCTGATGATGTACTACAAAACGTATTTATCAAAGTATGGAATAACCTCGAAAATTTTCAGGAAAATTCTAAACTCTATACCTGGCTATTCAGAATTGCTACAAATGAATCACTCACCTTTCTCAATCAAGCAAAAAAAAGGCTTTCCTACGATATAGACTCGGAAGATTATAGTATGGCTGATCGATTAAAAGCCGACCCCTATTTTGAAGGAGATGAGATACAGATAAAACTGCAAGAGGCTATTAATACCTTGCCCGACAAGCAGAAACAAGTATTCCTACTGAGATACTATGATGAAATGAAATATGAGGAGATGTCCGATGTGCTTGACACCAGCGTAGGAGCTCTAAAGGCCAGTTTCCACCACGCCGTAAAAAAGATAGAAAAATATTTGACTGAACGTTAAACTTCATTAATACCAGTCGGTCATAAGGACACAAAGAAAATGAATAATAATTCACCCATATATAATGAAATTAAGCCACTTGCGCCATTGCTCGCAGGGTTAATGGGAAAGAATCCTTACAGGGTTCCTGTGAATTATTTTATGCAGTCGGAAGAAGGAATTCTAATTGGTTTGCGCCATGGTGAAGAAAGCGCCTACTCACTTCCAGATCAGTTGCGTGATACAAACCCATTCCTAGTTCCCAGCCAGTATTTTGACACACTAGCTGAAAGACTCCTCGCTATCAACAAAAACTTGGATGGCTCTATCCCTCAGCTTGATGCTAACAGGAGTACAGGATTTTCCCTGCCTGCTGATTACTTCCAAAAATTAGAAACCCGCATAGCCACTCGATTGAATTCCGAAGAGGATGATCTAGAGCTTGAATTAGCTGGATTGAATACTAAGAGCGCTTTTGTATTGCCTGTGGGTTATTTCGACTCACTTTCAGATCGAATAATTAGTAACCTTAATGAAGGGGAATCTTCCACCATACTCGAGGGAATAGGCAAAAATGCTGGATTCCTTACCCCTGCCAATTATTTCGAAGAATTGCCCGAACTAATAGAGGCAAAAATAATGGCAACGGAAGTAGGTGAGCAACCATCAGAAAAAAATGTCCAACAACTACCTACTCAACCAAAATCTGGTAGCAGCATACGTAGGACATTGACAGGCCTTGCCGCCTTGTTAATACTCGTATCACTAGGTTATGGCTTGTGGAACTTTAGTGCTGTCAATTCTAATACCCTCGCAAGTAATTTTGATATCAATCAAGCATTAGGATCACTGAGTACCGATGAAATGAAAAGTTTTGTAAATAATAATATTCATGAATTTGATACAGAATTGCTAGCTCAATTAAGTGACAATGATAATAAAAATGAATCTTTGAATTTTGATGGTATAGATACCAAAGAATTGGAGCAATATTTGATTCAGAATATTGATGAATCGCTAATAAAAGAAATGTTATAAAATGAGTAATATATATAAAATATCCACCTGGCTGTGCCTTATACTATTGGGATTAAGTATTCAGATCCAATCTATGGCACAAAACTCGGACAAGGTACGTTCACTAAAAACCAACTATGTCCTACAACAATTAGAATTGACTAAAAGTGAACAAGAAAGCTTTTTGCCACTTTATAACAACTATCAGGATGAGCTCGATAATATTAGAAAAAAATTCCCTACAGCTTCAGCCACTGATAAAATCAGCCGCCAAGAGGAAGAACTACAACTCAATAAAAATTTTAT
>CAYZQX010000028.1:0-20038 GCA_964480615.1 uncultured Chitinophagales bacterium
TAGCGAATTTCCCTTACTTCGTCTTTTTCATCTCCAGCCGGTCAAAGAACAATTTCTTAACGCTTTTTTAGAAGATTATTTGATTTACATCATTACCTCGTTCCGAAAGCGGCTGCAAAGATACAACCACAGCTTTCACATTTCCAAACTTTTTGTGAAAAATATTTTAAGTTTTTTCAATTTTTTTTTAAAACCCTTTACCAGAAAGACTTTTGTAATAAAATAATTTTCTATGATTATTCATACCTGCCTTGTTTTTAGCTCATATTTCACTCAGCCTTCCATTTTTTATGAATCATACTATTCACTTTTTTTGATTTTTAGATCCATATTATGTGGGTTTGACTTATTAGTCTTGTGATAATCAGTTTTAAACATAAGGGTAACGAGCTTGCTGAGGCTATTAACATGAATCAATACTTAATGTCTAGTAACCAATGTTTCAAAATTAATAGCTCCAGCTTTGTCACTATGTTTTACTACGCTGATTAACTAGGTGGATTTGTGTGGTTGACTATGTATAGATTATTCTTATTAATACCACTTGATCTGAAAGCAAGATGGTAGTTGTACTAAAGCTCGCATAACAGATTAGTGGGTGCTTTGTGAGCTAGACAGCAATCAGGTACACTTAGAGGCTATGTTTTTCTGAATTGAGGTGTAATAAATTCTATTTCCTTTGATGTGTTTTTATTAACAACCAATTAGTTGATTAGTTAGTCCAATATTTCTTAGTGATCTAGGGCTTAAAAATTGGGATAGCGATCGCAACGGTATCCTTTTAGGAGGCAATAGTGGTCTATATATTATGTCATTCGCTTTGGAGGAAAAAAATGCCTATAAGGTAAGTTGATGAATTGCCTCCTAAAAGATATTAGTGGAGAGCGCGGGCCGTAGGCATCCCCCATATAACAATCCTTTTGTCAATCAATAATTAATTTAGGAAACTGTCCCGCTTATGAAACGTTTTTCCATAAAAAACTAACAGGTTATTTGTAAGCGGTGCTGAGTTTAGGCTAATGCATAGTTACAATGAGAAAGAAGGGACTATTAGCTATGGTAGGCAAAACCAATAAATTGAAAATTAACGGTAAGTGTGAGGGTGGTGAAAATAAAATTCTCATACCGATTCCAGCTTATGAACTTTGTAGTGAAATTATTTCGTAATTTGTGGCCTTAAAAAAAATTTATGTTTAAAAAATTACGATTTACACTTGTGAGCTTTTTAGCTACTAGTTTATTGTTTGGTTCAATGGCCATCGGGCAGACTGCGTGTGGAGATCGCTATATGGAAGAAATTTTTTCGGAGGTAGCGATGGAAACTGTCACCTATACGGAAGGAGCCAATGCTTTTCTGATGGATATATACCAGCCTGTGGGTGATACCTTGTCGGAGAGACCAGTAATAATTATGGCTCACGGTGGCTCATTTGCTGGAGGTACGAGGACTGAGGGGGATATAGTCCAGTTCTGCAATTATTTTGCCAAGCGTGGCTATGTTACTGCCTCGATTCAGTATTCGCTTACAACAATTACGAACTTGGTTGACTCCTTGTTCATGATGGATATAGTGATGAAGGCGGTAGGAGATGGCAAGGCGGCTGTTCGCTATTTTAGAGCTGATGCTGCAACTACCAATAATTACAAAATAGATAGCGACCAAATATTTTTTGGTGGCAATTCAGCAGGTGCTATACTTGCAATGCATTTAGCCTATCTCAATGATGTAAATGAAGCGCCTGCCTACTTATTAGATATTATGAATAATAATGGAGGAATAGAAGGACAAAGCGGCCATCCAGGCTATAGCTCATCAGTAAAAGGCATTATTAATCTCGCAGGTGGTCTTCACCGCAGGGATTTTATAGGGGATAATGATCAAGACGTTTTTTGTGTAAGTGTGCATGGCGATGCTGATGGGGTGGTGCCTTATGATTGCAATGAGGTTTATTGGGGAGATCCAGTATTTGGGCCTGGTTTTCAATTAGTACATATATGCGGAAGCGGTGAACTGGAAGAGGATCTAACGACACATAATGTGCCTCATACCTTGTGGACATTGCCAGGTGCCGATCATACACCTTGGTCAGCAGATCCTGCCCTAATGGATGAGGTAAATGTGTATGTAAGAGATTACATATATGACTTTGTAGAATGTGCGCCTGTGGTACAGCCTACTGGTATAGCAAGTGCTAGTGAGTATGCCATTAACTTATTTCCAAATCCGGCTAGTCAATCTGTAAAAATAGAAATGCAAAACAATGATTGGGCAAATGCAGCATATATAATTAGCAATTTAGCTGGACAAACAGTTAAAAGGGGTAATTTAGCAGCAAATAATGTGATTGATGTGGCTGATCTAGGTCAAGGAGTATATACAATACAGCTATTGACTGAAAATAAATCTTTGATAGAAAAGCTAATGATAAACTAATTGCAATTAGATTTGCGGCCGCAAAAAAATAAAATCAGCAATAGAAATGAATTATAGGTCCCATAGTTCAAGGGATAGAACGGAAGTTTCCTAAACTTTAAATCCAGGTTCGAGTCCTGGTGGGACCATTTAAGCCTTTATCAAATTTGATAAAGGCTTTTTTATTTCTCAATTTGCGACCAATGGTTATTAAAGTCAATAAAAAATTGTTTTAGCCAGATAACTGTTGCAAAAAAAAATCCTTGTATATGTCTGGTTCTTATCGAATTGCCCCATTCTCCTAGCTTATGCTATAAAATTATCAACTTTATAAAAACAATCTTAGCAATAGGTTAATGCCGTAAATTACTGAACAGGTTTATCGCCTATTACTGTTAACATAGGATTTTGTTTTTACAAGCCCTCGGGTTACAACTTCAGTCAATCTTAGACACAATAGTTTGTTGGGCTTTTGTTAGAATTGATAGTATTCTTAATTAGGGCTTGCTAAAAAACTCATAAGTATGCAATTATGGCGATGCCTGCGGCCCGGGCTATTTCTGGCTTATTGATTGCTTTTAGCGAGCCAGAATCTGCACCGTATCTTTTTATAGTTCCGCTTTGCTTCACTATATCGCAACGGTAGTTTGATTTATCTACAAGTCCTCGCTACTTGCTGGAAGGTTTATTTTCTATGGCAAGCAAGAATCTTCGCTATCGCTCGATTTGTGCCTCGCTGTGGAGTTACTTGCGAATTTGTTATTTTTCTAATGGTAACAAGAACCTGCGCTTACGCTTGGTTTGCGTCTATCCCTATCGCTAAAACATCTAGAAGGAGCACAGTGTAAGAGAGGATATTTCATATTTATGATGCTAACTTTTTTTTAGGAAAACGCAGCAATTCTTGTATATATCCTCTGCACTTGCATTTTCAATAATCCTATGTTATAAAAGATATCGGAGATATTGAGAAAGCTCTAATTAATTGTCTTTTTTAGATAACTTATTTCACTAAATGGCATAAAAAAAGGCCTTACAGAAAAGGTTATTCTGTAAGGCCCCTGATAATTGGGCTATTACTAAAAAAATTACTGCTTAGTACAAGTAGCGCTACAGCTGTCAGAAAATCCATCCGAAGAGTAGGTGTAAGTAACAGTCAGGATATTATTATTAAGACTTCCAGAGCCGCTAACAGTAAGTGCTACACCTGAAATATCAATTGTTTGATTAGGGATCGTAAGACTGGTTCCATTTACTGTACCTTTAATTAGACCAGAACCAAAATCACCAAAATTAGAAAGGATAACTTCATCGGCATTAACTGATGAAGCTTGGATAGTTATGGTGTAATCGTAATTGCCACTTGTACAACTTTCTATCACATTGTACACAGCAATAAAATTATCTCTTGTTGGGGTTTCATCATCTTTTTTACAACCAGCTACCATGGCTACTGCACAAAAGATGAAAAGGGCTAAAAATTTCGTAAAAAAATTGATTTTCATTTTGATTATTATTTACAAGGGCACAAAAATAACTTTTTTTATGGAAATATTTTTGAATTAATTTACCAAGATAGCAAGATCAGGTTAATCTAAGATCAGAGAAGTGATTTCCCTTTAAATAAGTATAAGAAATCGATGAGTATTTTTATAAATATTGAGTTAATTAATTATTTAGGGTCTAACACCTAAAGTAAAAGTTGAACATACTGGCGACCTATTGGGAATTTTGAATTATAAAAATCGCCAATATTTTATAATTTTGGACCCCGATATTTGGGCATTTTGCGGAGAATCTAGTATAGTTTGTTTGAATTGTTTTATAATTTGACAAGGTCTTTACAACTATATGATCCAATTTTAGCTCTTTTAATAAATTAAAATTTTAGGTTATTTCAATCCAGCATATAAGCACCGATAAAAATGAAATGGGGCATATTCTCTATGCTATTGCACTATTATTCATTTGGATAGGCATATTAGTCTCACGCGCATCAATAAGTATGGGATGGGTATTGCTTGGTGCATCTGCAATACTGGTTGGTGACTGGCACAATATTTCAAAAACCTATTTTACTAGATTATCCTTTCTCGGATTTGGCCTTTATTTTGGGATGAGTTTTTTAAGTCTTTTGTGGACGAATGATAAAGCTATATGGGTAGATCGAATCATCAATATATTGCCCTTACTAACTGGACCCTTATGTATTGCGGTATTGCCTAGACTCAGGAATAAGTATATAATTATTCTTTCCTACCTTTTTGTGGCTGTGGCTGCAATAGTCTCCATGGCAGTAATGATTAATTACCTGATGCACTTTGACCAGATAAATGGTTCCTATCTCTCTGCCAGCTCGATTCCCACACCAATGGATCACATTCGATTTAGTTTAGCATTAGTAATTGCCTGTGTGATTGCTTGGTACTTGTATAACCAAAGGATCGATCCTATGATTAGTGTATTTAATAGGGTATTGATGGTTCTACTATGCCTCTTCTTTATTACCATGATACATATTATTGCTTCACGCAGCGGTCTATTGGCATTTTATCTGATTGCGATAAGTGATATTGTATTTTTCTCAAAAAAAATAAAGCGGAAACACACTGTTGCACTGCTCATTATTGGATTATTGTGCATGCCCTATCTAGCCTACTGTTTCTTGCCATCCTTACAAAACAAGTTTCGGTATGTAGAGGAAGACTTGGGAATCTATCAGCTGAAATACCGCAGTATGGATAATTTTTCTGACTCCCGAAGACTTACTTCAATTGTAGAAGGAGTGTCCGTATGGAAAGAAAATTTTTGGCTGGGCGTGGGATTAGGCGATGTGAATAGTGCAATGGAAATTCGCTATAGACAAAACTACCCTGACTGGGATCCAAAGACCTATATCCTTCCACACAATCAATGGATTTATACAGGTGCGGCCATTGGTGTTTTTGGGATCGTTTTTTTGGGACTTGTGCTCATAAGTATGATCGCTCAAGATCGTATATGTCGATATGGCATAGCTTCTGGTTTGGGGATCCTCCTATTTTCATCCACTCTTAGTGAGAGTACCCTATCCCTCCAAATAGGTAGCGCAATTCTAAGCGGTTTTTTATTATTCTTTCTGAAACACAAAATGTAGGTTCAAAGCCTGATTCATAAGATCCATACCTAATGTGATTATAGCATCCTATATGTTATTGATAGAATTGGACATTCATAGCATTGAAATGGTGGGTTATGTGTAAGAGAATAAAAACGGTTATGCTCTTAAATAAGCTTTTTCTTAAGGTCAATAGAATTTAGATGCGTAAACCATTGCAATTAATTGCGATGCCTACCCAAGACACAATTCTTAAGTATTAGTTTCTATAACTAAACGAAACAATCAAATATTTACTGTTTTTGCACGATGTATAATGTGTTTATAAAGCCAGTGGAGGGATCTTTGTCAAAGGATGTGGTGAGCTTTCCATCATAAGTAGGATCCGTATGATTAGTATAATATTTTCCTATCAGCACAGCTCCACAACTTTCAATTACAGTTTCTACCTCTTCTTCTAGCATGGTATGAATTTCCATATTAAACCCTGTCCCCAATCCTATTAAAGCTAAACGCTCTTTTATTCTTATACACTTCGTAATTTTTTGGCTCATCGAAATATCCCTAAGATCATCTGAAGGTATTTGAAACATAGCCACTCCTCCTTTTTTTAGTACTCTTATAAACTCTGTAATGTAGTTAGTAGTGCTAGGCTGTGGAATGTACTGTAGGGTTGTTATGGATAATACTAAGCTCATATCACTATTAGGGAATAGTGATAAGTCAGGTTTTTTATTGTGGATAAATGAAATATTTGCAAATTCTTTATTTTCTTTTTGTGCCTTTGCGACCATGGATGGGCTGATATCAACCCCAACTACATTGTGGAATCGAGCGGCTAGCCCACGAGATAGTCGGCCTAACCCACAACCAAAATCAAGTGCAAGCAATCGATCGGGCAATTGAATATTTCTCTTAGCCAGTAAACTTAAAATAATTTTTATTTCATATTCACCCGAAGCAAAAAAAGCAGTATTATCCCATTTTCGACCTTTTTTCTGAGGATTAGGGAGTATAGCCCACATAGGGTCTTTCTTGGCTAGTCCTTCCCAGTTTTTTTCTAATCTCTTAAAATTCATAAAGCGGGGGCAAAAATAGTTTTTGTAACAGGACTTTTGATTTTTTTTTTGAAGATTGTGGGTTTTAAAGTCAAGATCAAATATAATGCATTGACTTACAAACAGTTAAGATGTGTTGTTAAATTATTTTTGCAGCTGATCGCGTCTTAATTGCCAAATATTTTATAAAATGAAGGTACATTAAGTATATGTAATTCAAAGCATGAATGCCCTGCTTCAGCTCCATTTGGGAAATACAAGTGTTTCTGAAATTGATTTATTACATACTAAAACAACCTCTAGTAAGAAAAAAACAAATCAGGAAGAAGCACTCCAAACACAATAATAACCAACAAAACGGCAAAATAAAAAATATAATAAAGCAAGATTTACGATAATATGAACTTTTTTGCAAGTAGGTATTGTTTCTACCATATCCCTAGTATTTGTATCTTTACACCAGATAAGGGATAAAAACTAAGCCGATGATGTCAAAAGCTTTTATTTCCCCTATCGAGGACAAGCCTCATAGAGTGAAAAATATTCAAGAAAAAACATTTGAGCAGGAGTTCCTGCCACATATAGATGCCCTCTATAATTTTGCTTTTCATCTTACTTATGATGAAGAGGATGCACAGGATCTAGTACAAGAGACCTTACTAAAGGCTTTTCGATTTATCGACTCTTACCAAAAAGGGACTAATTCTAAGGCGTGGTTATTCAAGATTTTGAAGAACGCCTTTATCAATGATTATAGGAAGCAATCAAAAAGACCTAATAAAGTTGATTTTCAGGACATTGTTAATTTTCATGACTCTGAAGATTCAGCACTTAGTGGGTCACTAGACTTGCGCGAAGAAATATTTCAGGATATGATTGGGGATGAGGTGATGATCGCGCTTAATACCCTACCAGTAGATTTTAGAACAGTAATTTTATTGTGCGATGTAGAAGGATTTACCTATGAAGAGATGGCTAAAATTATTGATATTCCTATAGGCACTGTTAGATCAAGGCTTCACAGAGCACGAAATCTACTAAAAGAAAAATTAAAATCTTACGCCGAATCATTAGGTTATAATACAGCCGAATAAGATCAATTTATGAAGAACAGTAAACAACCTTGTAATCATACAGTACAGGACATAGAAAAAGTCCTAGATGGCGCTTGCTCTTGTCAAAGTGAGCGTGAAAAAATTATGGATCATTTGAATTCTTGTAGTTACTGCAAGGAAAAATATCTTCGCGAAAAAAGTTTTAAAGACTTTTTGACCAATAAATTAGAAAGAAAAAAATGCTCTCCATGGTTTGTCTCTGAGCTGAAAAATCTTTTCTCTGGCAGGGAAAACATATAAAAATTTGTAACAAGTTACACTCACGATTTTTATTTCAATAATATCGCCTGAACAATCTTCTTTTATTTAGTGATTGCTCTATTACACTGATTTAATTCGAGCAGGTCAATGCCTAAGCGGCTTGATTACTTGCTATATAATTATTCTTTGTTGACCGCAAGAGTTTACGATTACGCTTGATTTTTTGCAATAGTTCTATATTGTCTCTATTTGTGGGGTATTGAGGCCATTCCTAACCCAAATAAAATAGGAAGGCAATTTTGTTTATCCAACAATAAAAACTTATCCCTTAGGTGGTGTGCAATATCCTGTGATAAGAAATAGAAAATACTTCATCCGGATTTTTTCAATTTAATGTTTTGTATTCACACCATGTTTCATTAACTATATTGTATATACAAGTTATAAGCATTGTTGAAGATTATGGTCTATAACCAATTCAAGCAAAGACTAAAAATGTGATTGAGCAAGCCCTTTTATACATACATAAAATCATTATTATATTTGCTACTCATCTTATCAGTTGTATTAATTTCACCATACATTTATAAAAATGAAAGTATCCAATCCCCTTATACTATTCTTAATAATCGTCTTTTCACTATTATTATCTACCAATGATATTCAGGCACAGCTATTCAAGTCCAAAATACGTCGCAATATTGTAAACTTTGCGGAGGATTGTATTGGCATACCTTATAAGTATGGCGGTAATGATAAGTCTGGATTTGATTGCAGTGGATTTGTTTATTATGTTTTTACTACTTTTAATAAAACCATTCCCCGTACAAGTCAATCACAATATGAATATGGCAGAAATAGGAAACGAGCTAAAAGAGTAAAGGCTGGTGATTTAATATTTTTTAGTGGAGCAGATAGTCATTCAGGCAAAGTAAATCACAGTGGAATAATAGTTAGCAATAAGCACGGCCATATCACATTTATACACAGTTCAAGCTCTAAGGGTATAATGATAAGTAAGCTGGAAGAATCCTATTGGAAAGAAAGATATATGGGGTCAAAAAATGTGTTGTAAAAAAGCACTAATTTTACACTAAAAATAAGGGATGCTCACCTTAAAAAAAATAATCTCTGGCCTGTTTTTATTACAAATTTTTTGTTTTCCTGTAATTTGTATGGGGCAGCCGACACTAGCCTGGCAAGTATTAGACCCTAATGCGATGATGCCTAATCAAGTAGAAAGATTTGGCAATTCCATATATATAGCTGGAGGCAATGATAACAATGGCTATATAGCTAAATATAGCGCATCTGGAGAAATGATATGGAATAAGGTTGTACCATCATCCTATTTCATGGCTATCAGTAATAGCGAGCTAATTTATTTTACTGGGCTTGTCTTTAATGCTGGTCTTTCTCGAACCTATTTAGGATGTTTAAATGCCGATGGAGAAGAAATATGGAATGTCATAATCGGCAATTCCGATCCGGGGGAGAACTATGCGAGAGATATAATTACCGATTCAGAAGGTAACGTATATATTTGTGGCTATAGAACTACAACAGGTTACAATTATCACAATTTATATGTAGCAAAGTACAGTGCTAATGGAGTATTTCAGTGGGATTATATTTACGATTATGATGAAGATGAATCCAACTACTCTAGTGATGAGGCATTTGACATGCAATACTACGATAACAAAATATATGTGGTAGGCTATTCATCGAATGGCTTAATGTTTAATACTACTGACTATTATACCCTAGTATTGGATAGCCAAGGAGCTTATTCTTGGTCACGTGTGTATAATCACAATCAGGGCTATGGCATGGGTTATTGTACCACTATTGATGTCGATCCTACAGGAGTCACCATAGCAGGAAGTTACACGCCAGGCATTAATGCGCCTACTGGACAAAATGCTTGTATAAAATACGATCTTGAAGGTAATTCCCTATGGCAAAAATTTTGGAACTATGAGGAGCATTCGGCTCTTATAAAATCAATAAGTGATGGTGCTGGGGGATCCTATCTTGCTGGGATTAAGAATAACTACGATACCCTCCCAGGAATGCCTCCCTTTCAAGAATTTATTATTGAGGCGCATACAAGTGTTTTCTTAGCACACATTGACAATCTTGGCAATACAACAATTATTGACACGAGTGAGGACAATGATATTATAGCCCTGAACAAAGATGAAGAGGGTAATATATTGCTTTTATCAGCTGGCCTTTCTACTGATAACAATCTACATCAGTTTAATCTTAGAAAATACGATATTTCTACCCTCGGTTTAGAATATACTCTATCAATACCTGATAATAATTATTATATCTCTCCCTATAATAGCGAGTTGTTGTATTGTAACAGAGAAGACAGCTACTACATTCTTACTAATATCATAGAAAGCAGCACGCTAAACCTATTAATAACCCATTATAGTACCCCTGAATATATTTCTAACACCGTAAATTCAGTTATTCCTAACATATACCTATATCCCAATCCGGCTATCGAAAAATTATATGTTATGGGCCTAGAATCAAATTATTATTATACCATTTATTCGATGGAAGGTCGCATACTATTAACTGGTAATTCTAGTGATATTCACAATAATGGAATAGATATAAGTCAATTATTAACGGGCACATATATTATTAAAACTCTTACTGGAAGTGGAAATCATTATTATAGCCAATTCATTAAACTATAAATGAATACTTATCACTTATTCTAACTAATTATTCAATTGAAAGATCCGCTACATAAATGGAGGCTAATATTAGGTGCCAATGAAAATGACGGTATTCATATACCCTTAGGCGAATTAGAAATCAGTCTGGACAATACACTCAATGCGCTGTACGACAGTGATCGCAAAGGTGGCCTTGGTTCATCATCTCCTAATGTTTCTCGGTGGTTAGGTGATATAAGAACCTATTTCCCTAGCTCGGTAGTTATGATTATGCAAAAAGATGCTATAGAAAAACTCAACCTCCACCAGATCTTGCTAGAAAAGGAGATGCTCGAATCGGTAGTGCCCGATATTCACCTTGTAACCACCTTAATGACGCTCAGTAAAGTTATACCAGAAAAAACCAAGTCCACTGCGCGGATGATTATAAAAAAATTGGTAGATCAACTAATGTCTAAGCTTACCGCGCCTACGCTACAAGCCATTACTGGTGCCATCAATAAGGCTGGTCGATCTCGTAATCCTAAAAACAATGAAATAGATTGGAAGGCCACTATAAGACAAAACTTAAAACACTATCAACCATCATTAGGAACTATCATACCAGAGGTAATGATAGGCTATGGCCATAAAAAGAGATCATTTAAGGATGTCATATTATGCATTGATCAGAGTGGCAGCATGGGCAACTCAGTAGTGTATAGCAGCATATTTGGCGCAGTGATGGCCAGTATGCCTTCTCTTAATACCAGCCTAATTGCTTTTGATACTGAAATTGCCGATCTCAGTGACCAGTTACAAGATCCTGTTGACTTGCTGTTTGGTGTTCAACTGGGCGGAGGCACCGATATTCATAAAGCCCTTAGCTACTGCATACAAAAAAAAGTAACACGACCTGCTGATACAATTCTAATACTCGTTTCCGACTTGTATGAAGGTGGCGATAATCAGGAGATGCTTAAAGCGGCAGCTAGCCTCGTAGCAGCAGGAGTACAACTAGTCGTTATCTTAGCACTTGATGATGAAGGTGCGCCATACTACGACCATGGCAATGCTGAAAAGCTAGCACAGCTTGGTATTCCAGCATTTGCTTGTACACCTGACAAGTTTCCCGATCTAATGGGTGCCATTATTAATAAGCAAGACATTAAAATATGGGCTGCTGAAAATCAATAGTTGCAGGTATTAATTAGGGTTTGCTGTGAAAAAAATAAATAAACACAAAGTGTAAAAAAATTGGTCTTGAGTCTTTAGGTTAAGCCTTACGTGATTATGCTAACCTAATGGATTGTGGCGATGCCTTACAGGCCCGGGCTATACAGGGCTGCGCTGCGCTCCGGTACTGGGGTGGCGGGCTTTCGGCTATAATAAATTCAAGCAGTTGAAAGCCCGCCACCCCAGCACAAACCCTTCCTATCCCTATCGCTGGCTGCGCGATTTACGATTAACGATACACGATTTTCGATCCTGAGAAGCTGTTTGCAGCAACTAAACTAAGTCTAGCGTCCATTATCTAGTGCCTAGTGTCTATAAAAACGATTACCGATTTTGGATTTACGATACTGAAGCTGGTTGCAGTAACTAGTTATAGACTAGTGTCCATTGTATAGTTAATCCGATTTGGGATTTAGGGAACTGATGCTTGTTATAAAAAGAGATTTCAGTCCAATGTCTATCAAAGGTTTTACGATTTTCGATTTACGACACTGAAGCTGGTTGCAGCAATTACACTAAGTCTAGTGTCCAGAGTCCATTATCTAGCGTCTAGTTATAGCGATAGGGATCGTCGCATATAGCCCACAGCGAGGTACAAATCGAGCGATAGCGAAGATTCTTGCTTGCCATAGAAAAAAAACCTTCCAGCAAGTAGCGAGGACTAGTAGCAAAGAGCCCGGGCCTTTAAGGCATCGCCCAAAAAAATTACAAATTTTGAGTTATTGAGGACCCTTAATATAGTAGCTGACTGTTATTCAATAAAATTGGGTATTCAGCATTTTTTTATATTTTGCTGCATATTTAATTTTTTATGGCAATAAGTAAATATATTCTCGCACTGGATCAAGGAACCACAAGTTCAAGAGCCATTGTGTTCAATGATAAAGCGCAGATCATCAGTATCTCACAAAAGGAGTTTACCCAATATTTTCCACAACCTGGCTGGGTGGAACACAACCCCCTAGAGATATGGGAATCTCAGCTATTAGTTGCTAAGCAAGCGATAGAAAAAGCCAAGCTTAAGCCATCGGATATTGCGGCTATAGGAATTACCAACCAAAGGGAGACAACGGTGGTATGGAATCGCCACACGGGCGAACCTATATACAATGCCATCGTATGGCAGGATAGACGTACTGCACCACTATGTGAGAACCTAAAATCACTAGGCTTAGAAAAACATATCCGCAAGACAACAGGGCTCGTAGTAGATGCCTATTTTTCAGGAACGAAACTCAACTGGATATTACACAATGTAGCAGGTGCCATGGCTTTGGCCCAAAAAGGGGATTTGTGTTTTGGAACCATCGACAGTTGGCTAATGTGGAAACTTTCAGGTGGCAAAATACATGCCACTGAATACAGCAATGTATCAAGAACAATGCTCTATGACATTCATAAGCTAAAGTGGGATAATAAGCTACTGAAGGCATTAGAAATACCCACCTCCATATTGCCTACGGTGATGAACAGCAGTGGAATATTTGGCTACACAGAATCATCCATATTCAATGGTACAAGTATTGCTATTAGTGGTGTAGCAGGCGACCAGCAAGCAGCACTATTTGGTCAAGCATGCTTTAATGAAGGCATGGCTAAAAATACTTATGGCACTGGTTGTTTTATGCTAATGAATACAGGATCAATCCCAGTGGCTTCGAAATCGGGATTGCTCACCACAATCGCCTGGGGTTTAGATGGTAAGATTACTTATGCCCTAGAGGGAAGTGTGTTTATAGCTGGGGCAGCGATCCAATGGCTGCGCGATCAAGTAAAAATAATTGATGAGGCGAAGGACTCCGAGTTTTATGCTCAAAAAGTTGCTGATGTAGAGGGGGTGTATGTAGTACCCGCATTTGCAGGTCTTGGCGCTCCTTATTGGGATATGTATGCCAGAGGCGGGATTTTTGGGCTCACAAGAGGTACTACTAAAGCACATATAATCAGGGCTACCTTGTGTGCCATGGCTTATCAAACTAGGGATGTCCTCAATGCTATGGAAAATGATAGTGGCATAAAGTTAGAAAAGTTAAGAGTTGATGGTGGTGCCAGCTCCAATAATTTTCTGATGCAATTTCAAAGCGACATATTGGGCACGTCAATAGATCGGCCACAAATTGTCGAAACCACAGCATTGGGTGCGGCTTATCTTGCAGGTTTATCAGTCGGAGTCTTTAGGCTAAAGGATATCGCAAAAAACTGGGTGATCGATCAACATTATGAACCACTTATGCAGGCTGGTGAAAGGGAGAAAAAATACAAAGGATGGAAAAAAGCGGTAGAGAGATGCCGCGGTTGGGAGGAAGATTAGCCCAAAATATCTATTATTATTGTTTTCATAATATTGATTATTATCAAATTGTTTATCTTTGTGTAACCCAAATTTTTTTATGCTTAGATTTTTATTGGTATTTGCCCTCGGATTATTCATGCAGTTGTTTTGCAACAGTCAAAATACCCAGATAGATAATGGTGATTTTGAGGATTGGGGCTTTTATGATTTAGATGATAAAGGACAAGTAATCAACTTATATGAGGTTCCTAATGGCAACTGGACCACTAACAATAGAATTACCTTATTATTTGCCTCACTACCTCCTGTAGTTACTAAAATTACTGAAGATGTAGTGTCCGGCAATTATGCGGCAAAGATTACTTCTGGTTATGTTAATGGTAGCTTTCCAGTAGCTGGTTTATTAGGTACAGGTTTTTTTACTATTGATATACTCAACCCTATCAATTCTTATAAACCAGGTGCCCCATTCACTGAACGTCCTTCATGTTTCAATGGGCATTACAAATATACTCCTGTAGGAACTGATACAGCTGAGTTCTATACCCTTCTGACAAAGTGGAGGGTAGCCGAAAACTTTAGAGACACGATCGGTATAGCTTACAATATCGAAACCAATGTGGTTGATCAATGGACTCCATTTGAATTACCATTTACGTATTTTAGTGATGAAGAACCTGATACCATTATTACCGTTTTTACACCTAGCATTCAAGGAGACCTAGTACCAGCAGGCGTAGTAGGTAATGGCAGCACACTCATAGTTGATGACCTTATGTTAGGTTATGAAGGCGAGTGTATGGTAGGCATTAATGAGGTCAATGAACTAGATTATATATTCCTTCAATCTGAATCTTCCTTTTCCATTGAAATTAATGGAACCGATTTTGCGCCTACTAAAATCACAATGATAGATGCCTCGGGAAGAATATTGCTTCAAGAAGTTATGAACCAGCCAAGGAAGATAATCGACATTGCTCATATTGATACAGGCATTTATTTCGTTCTATTAGAACAAGGCAAGAGAAGAAGTACGCAAAGTTTTTCTATTCATCATTAAATGATTGGATTATGTCAAAATCTTTTTATAGCCTAATCCTTGTGCTGTGGAGTATTAATTTTACACTACAAGCCCAAACCTCAAAATTTTCATTATCCAATGCTCAGTTTGGCATTAAAGGAGGAATTAATGCGGGTGTGTTAATAGGTCCCATAAAAGAGGGCGATTCTGGTGCGCCTGTAATAGGTCCAAAAATTGGTTTTACAGGGATATACCCCTTTGGAAAAAATTATGGGGTGCAGGCTGATCTATCCTACTGCTATACCGGCGTAAAATTTAGTACCCACCAAACGAAAGAAAACGAAATGAGGAATATTGAGTTCGCTGGTTCATACAATGAACTTCCTGTTTCATATTCTGCCGATGCATCAGGGAAAATAGGGCTGCACTATATTGACATCCCACTGAAGCTGCTACTGAAAATGAATAATAAAGTAAGCTACTTTATAGGGCCACGTTTTGCATTTTTAATAGACGGACATTTAGAGGGAGAGGCTACTAATGTAAAGCTGGGTTACCATGGATTTGTAGTAGCTACTATCGAGCGAGAGGATTTCCCTGCTAGTGATATTGCCGAGTTTGAAAATAATCTTCGCTTTATGGACTTTGGTCTAACTGGTGGCTGTGCCATTCGTTTTGGCCATTTGATCTTTTCACCCGAACTTAGTTGTGGATTAACTTCCGTGAACTACAAAGGCACGCTTCTGCCTGATAATTACTATAACCTATTTCTCACTAGTTCAGTAGAATATAGATTTTAATCATCGGACTGCCAACAGTCTTCATTTTGTTATTATACCCTAGCTGAATACAAGGATGTAAAATTGAGCTATAACCTCAATTAATGTATCTAAAATTAAATTAATTACATTTGGGTTTCATTATCTTATTAATTAATGAAGCCTAGGGCTATGGAAGAATCCATTAGAGCATACAAGCACACATACGGAGATTATATAGCTATTATAGTAGTTGCTCTTTTTTTAAAATTTTCTTATTTTTTTTGCGCTTATTTTATTTATCCTGTTGAAGGAAAAAAATCCATAAGCCTGAATTATTACACCTATACATTAAACAAGAATGATTCAGGATGGTATCAGGGTATCGTGGAAAATGGTTATCCGAAATTATCAAATGCCCGTGAAATAGGCTATTGTGATAGCACAGGCCAAAAACAAAGCTCTTGGGCATTCTTCCCACTATACCCACTACTTGTTAAGGTCCTTATGTATATTCCCGGTATTACATTTAATGGATCAGCACTTATATGGTCTTATATCTTTTCCCTGCTCTGTTTCTGTCTTTTATATTACTTCTTTAGAGCCATTGAAATGAAACGAGAAACAGCTCTGCTGGCTACAATGATTATAATGCTTATGCCTAATCACTATTACTTTTCTGTGTTTTATACAGAGTCCATATTCCTCTCCTTTTTGTTGCTCAGCTTCATTGCTATTAGAAAAAAAAAATACATCCTATTGTCCATTGCTAGTTCATTTTTAATTTTATCGAGGCCAAATGGCATCATTTCATTTGTTCCATTAGGATTATATCTTTTAGAACAAGAAAACATATTGCATAGCATATATAAGATTAGATTCCGCGAGCTTAGCATAAGAAAAATATTGCCATTCATTTCATTTGTACCAGCTCTAATATTATTTGGGTTATACTGTGTCTATCAAAAAGCAAACACAACTGAATATTTTGCATTCTCCATCGCTCAGCAAGGCTGGTGTAAGGTTACAACTTACCCTTGGAAATCTTTTTTTATTGACAGTACTTTAGGTATTCAGTACAACTCTATTTATGGCATTGTATTCATTCTACTATTTATTATTTTAAGCATTCGATATCATATGCGCTTGAGCTTTGTTATACTAATATTTTTTACACTTTTTTTTCCGCTCGTGAAAGGAACTTGCGGCGGATTATCCCGCTACTGCTCTGTTTTATTTCCATTCTTTTTATACTTTACAATGCTATTATCTGACTTCATTTCGCGTAGTACGAATTACAAAATGATTTGGATATTATTTTTTCTATTGATATACATAGCACAGTTGTATATGTACTCTTACTTTTTATATTCACACAATTTGAGTCACTAAAATCCACTTCTTAAACCTTTGCAGGCCCATATAAAAATAGGATATAGCTAAGAATCCACCGTGTTCAGTATTTTTGAATTATTCTAACTATCTTTGTAAACCTATTTTTCACCGTTCTTATTGATAATTATCATGCCTAATAATAACCGCTCATTAATCAATGGGTTAATAATTTTATATACACTACTTTCCATTACTAATCTAATGGGGTTTATTACTGGTAATAAAATGCTTAGTATGATAAGCAAGCCACTGCTAATGCCTCTGCTAATTGTTTGGTTTATATTGAGTACTCGCCATCATTTCAATGCATTTGCTAAGTGGTTAGTAGCAGGATTCATATTCAGTTGGTTTGGAGACTTAGCGCTTATGAAGGAAGCTGACGGTCCTCAGTTTTTTATCCTAGGGTTAGCAAGTTTTTTATTTGCACATCTATCCTATATAAGGGCATTTATTAAGACGCCTTACCGTCATAAACTAACGATAATTAAATCAAAGCCTTGGTTATTACTGGTTTTTCTTGTATTCGAGGCAGGATTATTGTATTTATTATTTCCATATTTAGCCGACATGAAAATCCCTGTAGTCATATATGCCACAGTTATTATGCTTATGTCCATCTATGCGCTTAATCGCTATGGATTGGTTAATAATACCAGCTATAAGTTAATACTCTCAGGCGCTTTAATATTTATGTTATCCGATACAACAATAGCATTGAATAAATTTTATTATCCATTCAAGTATGCAGGACTATGTATTATGTTTACCTACTTACTGGCACAATATTTAATTGCTAAGGGCGGAATTGAACAAGTGAAAGAAGAGTCTGCTAGCAGGTTGTAACAGCGGTAGAAAGAAGTGAAGGAACTAAGACTTGCTTTATAAAAAGAAATTAGGTGATTATGGCGAAGCCTGATGCCCAGGTTACTTGCAATTTATTTTTTCAATCGGTAACAAGTATCTGCGCTTGCGCTTTATATACTTCGATCCTTATCGCAAAAACAACTTAATGGAGCACTATGTAGGGCTTGCTTAATAACTCATAATTATGCGATTATGGCGATGCCTGCGGCCCGGGTTACTTGTGAAATATTAATTTTTTATAGGTAACAAGAACCTGCGCTATCGCTTGGTTTGCTGCGATCCCTATCGCGAATACAACTTGAAAGAGCATAGTGTAAGAGAAGACATTTCATATTTATGATGCAAGCTTTTTTGCTAAAAAGTAGAAATTATTGTGCATTTCATTTGCACTTGCATATTCCATTGTCGTTTAGTATAAAAGATAATGCAGTTATTAAGCAGGCCTAATTATTTACTCCATATGGTGCATATAATTGTTATAGATAACATATAAAACCATCTATAACAATAGCATTAATAATTATTGTAAAAGCCTCCAATAAAGAATAATGATTTATAAATTAAGATCAAGAAGTCGATTGTAATTATAATGCAACCAAAGCATAAATAATTAAATACTTTTTCATTGATACAATGATAGCAATACTAAAATTAAAAAAGCTCTATAAATATTCACTATTTATAGAGCTTTCAATTATTGATACATTACAATATTCTTGTTAGGTATTCAATTATTTGTTTATAATAACTCGATGTGGAACAGGGCCAGCAATATTATTTTTATCAAATGCATTCTTAACAGTTTCTTGAACACCAAAATATACATCCCAATAATTAGGCTGTGTGCAATAAGGTCTGATAGCTAAGGTAACCATACCATCTCCTACTTTAAGAACACTAACTTCGGGACTTGGAGTTTTAAGCACATTGGGATGTGCGAGCATAGCATCTATAGCTACCTTACGCGCTTTTTCTATATCCATCCCTGGATCGATGGCCATAACAAGATCTACTCTCAATAAACCTGAGGTAGTATAGTTAGCAATTACACCAGTTGACAATGGGCCATTAGGAATAATAACTGTTTTCTTATCAGCAGTTAATATGGTGGTATTAAATATCCCAAGTTCATGCACATCACCTATCTGGCCTTGTGCTTCTATCATATCTCCTTTTTTGAATGGCTTAAATATAAGCATCATAACACCACCTGCAAGATTGCCCAAGCTACCATTAAGTGCTGTACCTACCGCAAGACCAGCTCCAGCAAGCAATGCAGCAAATGATGTAGTATTAACACCCAGCATGCCTACTACTGAAGCGATTAGCATGATTAACAATACAACTTTAACTAGGGAATGTAGAAAAGACTGTAATGTAGGATCAAATGACTTGGCCGCCATAGCTTTATCAACTCCTTTCATTATCCCCTTGATTATCCAAGAACCTATAAGGTAAACAAGAATTGCGCCCAATAATTTTGGTGCATAGTTGATGGCCATATTAATAATTTGACCTACATAATCTGTTGTTGTACCTACAACCTGTGTTTGTAAAAACATCATATAAAAATATTTTTGTGTTAGAAGATTACTATCTCACAACTCCTGCTCACATAAAATAAGACGCTTAATTGTAGAATGGTAACCTATATTTTAATATATTTTTACAATAATTTTTTAGTTTAATATCTAAATAATTTAAAATTTAGTGATGTAAACCAACTATATTGATTGTATTGTTTTTATTTTAATTTAGTTTAGAAAGTTTTGAAAATCCGCAGATCAACTTGCTCAATCGATGGTGATTCCATGTAAGAAAAATTGCGGATATCTTACATAACTAATCAAATCTTATTTTTGTATTTTTCGTCATTTACGCATTGAGTAAATTTAGTCACATC
>CAYZQX010000029.1:0-20037 GCA_964480615.1 uncultured Chitinophagales bacterium
AGATTTTTTCCTAAAGCGAAGAAAAAAATGCATCAGGGATGGGAGAGAAGCCACGAAGTGGCTGCCCGTAGTGAAGCGGAGGGCCGCAGCGACAGCGAAGTCTCGTACAGCCCGACCCGCCCACTGGAGATCGAGTGCTTATGAGATGTAGGGCGATTAACCTATTCTTGTTAGATTTATGCTTAGTAGTGAGCGGGCGGGGGATGCCATGATATGAATATTAAAAAAAAATTGGACTATGGTACACTAGATGTTGGACCTTGGGCCTTCCATGTTAAACATAGATTATTTACTGCAATAAGTTTCGAGATATTAATTTCTAAATCTAAAATTGTGAATTATTGATATACTTTAGACACTGTAGGCAAGACAATAAGCAATTGTAATAACCAATATCATGAACATAAATTAAAAATCCTGACATGTTCATTTTTCTCAAAATCCGAAAACCCGTATTTTCAAAAGATTATGTTCGAACTAATTGTTAGCTACAATCTTAAATTTTCTAAAAATGACAGATCGGACTTATATAATTTAAAAAAACGATCTATATTTGTCATCGCAATTTGAGAAATTTCAGTTCCATATTATTTTTGTCTATTTACATGCTCTTTTCGATGCACCTCATCGAGCTGGTGAAGTTGCCATTGTTTTTCTCGCATTTCATGGAGCATAAGACAACAAGTCCATTAATGGATCTATCTGATTTTTTCAATATACATTATTCAGATGGCATCGTATATGACGATGACTATGAGCAGGACATGAAACTTCCATTTAAGTCCATCGATTCTAATAGCTTTAGCATAGCTGCTTTTTGCACCCCATTGCCTGATTATCGTTATTTAGGTAAGACAGTTGAACCTATAGTGGCTGATGAGCATATCTTTTACGATCATATTTACATTGCAAGTTATTTGTCTTCTATTTGGCGTCCGCCAAAGTTTTGTTAATTAATTATTTTCTTTTTTAGAGGCGATTTATCGCAATTATTTGAGCGATTAGTGGATGGCACTAATAGTAATTGAGCTATTGTACCATACCTCCTACTAATTCATTGCTTATATGACTCATAGTCGCCTTATTGCGAGCTTGGGATAGTATATTATTACTATATAGTCCAAGTTCATCATTCATTATAATTACCTATCAGAATTTATTATTTATTATGCTAAAGCATATTATTGAGTTTTCCGTAAAGAATAAACTCATTATAGGGCTAATGGTAATAGCCCTCATTAGCTATGGTTTATACCAAGCTACATTGTTACCAATCGACGCTGTACCTGACATTACTGACAATCAGGTACAGGTCATTACGATCGCCCCATCATTTGGAGCTACCGACATAGAAAGATTAGTCACATTTCCCATAGAGCAGGCTAATAGCAATATTCCAGGCATTAAGGAAATACGCAGCTTCTCTCGTTTCGGGCTTTCACTTGTGACCATTGTGTTTACCGATGAGACCGATATTTACCTAGCAAGGCAGCAGGTATCGGAAAGGCTGCAACAAGTACAGGCAGTAATACCCAAAGGTATCGGGAGCCCTGAGCTCGGGCCAGTAACTACTGGGCTAGGTGAAATATTTCAGTATGTAATAAAACCAGCCAAGGGTTATGAAGATCAGTATGATGCAACTGACCTGCGCACGATTCAAGACTGGATAGTAAGAAGACAGCTATTAGGTGTAGATGGGGTGGCTGAGGTGAGCAGTTTTGGTGGCAAGTTAAAACAATATGAAATAGCTATAAATCCAGACAAGCTAAATGCTCATCAACTAACCATAGATGATGTATATAAGGCTATAGAAGACAACAATCAAAACACAGGGGGATCTTATATTGAAAAAGGACCTACCGTATTGTATATACGAAGTGAAGGATTAATAGGGAGCAGCGAGGAAATTCTCGATATTGCCATCCCTACTGATAAATCCGCATCTCCAATTTTTATTCGCGATATAGCCACAGTTAATATAGGACATGCCACAAGGTATGGCGCATTGTGTTACAATGATGAAGGGGAGGTAGCTGGTGCGATAGTAATGATGCTCAAAGGTGCTAATAGTAGTAAGGTGATTAACAATGTGAAGGATCGCATCGCACAAATACAAAAGACATTGCCCAAGGGCGTAGAAATAGAGCCTTTCCTTGATCGGACCAAGATGGTAAATAATGCGATCAGCACAGTAGAAACTAATCTGATAGAAGGTGCACTTATCGTCATATTTGTATTAGTGCTCTTTTTAGGCAATTTTAGAGCGGGATTGTTAGTGGCATCTGTAATTCCTCTGGCCATGTTATTCGCTATTATTATGATGAACATCTTTGGTGTGAGTGGTAATCTGATGAGTCTAGGCGCATTAGATTTTGGACTGATCGTGGATGGTGCTGTAATCATCGTCGAAGCTGTAATGCATCAGCTAGCACACGGTCATAAATATAAAAACCTATTGTCCCTGAGTAAATCGGAAATGGACAATACGGTTACAGAGTCTGCCAGTAGGATGATGAATAGCGCAGTATTTGGGCAAATCATTATTTTAATCGTTTACCTGCCCATTTTTACCTTGCAGGGGATAGAGGGCAAGATGTTTAAACCGATGGCTCAGACGGTGGTTTTCGCGCTTATAGGGGCATTTATTCTATCACTTACCTATATCCCTATGATGAGTGCATTTTTTCTAAGCAAAAAGGTAAAACATAAACCCAATATTTCAGACAAGGCCATCCATAAAATTGAGGAATTTTATGGCCATGTATTGTCGAGGGTCTTGCGCATCCCCAAAACATTAATTGCACTTGTAATCGGCTTGTTTATTCTGGCGATATTTACTTTATCTAAGATGGGAGGTGAATTTATCCCAGCACTCGAGGAAGGCGATTTTGCAGTGGACACTAGGGTGCTCACGGGCAGCAATTTACAAACCACAATAGACTTCACTCAAAAAGCTGCTCATATACTAAAAACCAATTTTCCCGAAGTTATTAAGGTCGTTACTAAGATAGGTAGTGGTGAAGTGCCCACGGATCCTATGCCGATGGAAGCAAGCGATATGATGGTAATCCTAAAGGATAAGAAAGAATGGACATCCGCACATACCTTCGATGAACTTGCAGAAAAAATGAGTGTGGCCTTACAAGATGTTCCTGGCATCACAGCTGGCTTTCAGTATCCCGTGCAAATGCGCTTCAATGAGCTGATGACAGGTGCTCGACAAGATGTGGTATGCAAAATATTTGGTGAGAACCTAGATTCCTTAGCTGCATATGCCGACAAGTTAGGAAATGTAGTAAGTGCTGTGGATGGTGCTGAGAATTTATACATCGAACCAATAGGGGGTATGCCACAAGTAATTATTGATTATAAACGCAATATGATTGCTCAGTATAAATTATCAATAGCTGATGTAAATCGAATTGTGAATACCGCATTTGCTGGACAAAGTGCAGGTATGGTGTTCGAGGAGGAAAAACATTTTGAACTCGTAGTAAAACTTGCCAATACAGAAAGAAAAAACATAGAGGATATACGGAACCTGCTCATCCCTACACCACTTGGTATTCAAGTGCCACTATCGCTCATCGCTAATGTGGACATCGTAGAAGGCCCTAATCAAATCCAACGCGAAGATGCTAAACGAAGAATTGTAGTGGGATTTAATGTGAGGGGACGCGATGTGCAATCCATCGTCAATGAGCTAAAAAGTAAAGTAGAGGATTCTATACAATTTTCGCCAGGTTATTTCGTGACTTATGGTGGCGCATTCGAAAATTTATTACAAGCTAAGAATAGATTGATGGTTGCCGTGCCTGTTTCATTGTTGCTAATCTTCGTCCTGTTGTTTTTTGCATTTAATTCAATAAAGCATGGCTTGCTGATTTACTCTGCCATCCCATTGTCAGCCATAGGGGGTATTTTTTCTTTGTACTTTAGAGATATGCCGTTTAGTATAAGTGCTGGGGTGGGATTCATCGCATTGTTTGGTGTAGCAGTACTCAATGGTATAGTGCTAATAGCCGAGTTCAATAGGCTGAAAAAACAAGGGGATCATGGACTAAGAGAAATAGTAATTATTGGCACTAAGATGAGGCTAAGACCCGTACTTATGACAGGATTTGTGGCATCGCTTGGATTCCTCCCCATGGCACTGAGCAATGGCTCAGGTGCTGAGGTACAGCGGCCTTTAGCTACCGTGGTAATAGGCGGCTTATTAGTAGCTACTTTTCTGACCTTGTTTGTACTGCCTGTGTTATACATCGCCTTTGAAAAAGGGATCAAATTAAAGCCAGTACGCAATAAAAAACACTTACTGATAGTGCTATTATTGAGTAGTAGTGGCATGCTGTATGCACAAGAAAAATTGACACTGTCGGAGGCCATTCAGCGGGCATCAACCCGCAACCTACAACTGCAAGACCAGCGCAAATACGCCGATTATTCGCAGGCACTAATAAGCAGTGCTAAGCAGATACCTCTTACTAATTTCTTAGTTGATTTAGGGCAGGTGAATAGCAGGTATTTTGATACTAAAGTAGCAGCGGAACAGCGTATACTACTACCAGCTGTACATAATAGTCAGAAAAAATTATATACTGCAGAATGGAAGCAAGCGCTGCTAACCATTGAGATGGAGCAATACAAAATTGCCAAACTCATTACCCAATTGTATTATGATTACGCCTATCTAAAATCCAAGGAAGATTACTTGATGGAGATCGATAGCCTCTATGCCTCCAGCCTACAAAAAGCTGAATTGAGATTGCAAAAAGGAGAAACCAATATCTTAGAAAAATCCGCAATCTTAAGCCAAAAAGAATCAGTGCAACTACAAGTTGTCAGTATAAAAGAACAACTCAAAATATTAATTTCAGGACTTGAATGGTTGACGAATAGTGATGTGCCATTAATCCCGATCATTGATAAGGATATTGACAATCCAGCGATTAAATATGACAGTTTACTCCTAGCTAATCACCCTTCTATGTTATCCCTTGTTCAGCAAGCCGAAATTGCAAAGGCAGTGGTAGATGTAGAGCGAAGCAAACTAAAGCCTGAATTGAGTATAGGCTATAGCAATAATAGTTTTAGCGGTTACAGTGATAATGATAAATATTACAATAACCTCAATCGTTTTAGCTCGGTTCAGTTAGGCATGGGAATCCCATTGTTCAAAAAAGGTCAAAAAGCCAAGATTAAGGCCATTAGCCTATTGCCTGAGATTTATACAAGTCAATACAGCACTCAAGAATCATTGCTTAAGAATAGGTTTTCGCAGCTTATGGAAGTATATAACGCTGGTTTAGCTCGTATTGCTTATTATGAAAATCAAGGATTGAAAAATGCCGATGTGATAAGGAGTACAGCGCAAAAACAGTTTTCAATAGGTGAGATCAATTACATCGAATATGTATGGCTCCTTAGTCAATCCTTGCAGTCTTACAGCGATTACTTAGAAGCAAAACGATTGTTGCACAATGCGATCATTGATATCAATTATCTAATGCCCTAATTATCATTTTAAAATGCTCAATGCCACCATTGAGTTGTCAATTTTTTGTTCAAAGATTATCCAATATAAATTATTAACCTCATGAAAAATATTTCAATCATATATTTTGTTATTTTTAGTATTATGTTCGGCGCATGTAAAAATAGCGCTGCAGAATCCCCTGCCCAAGAGCCTGCCAGCATGAGTGCGGAGACTGCTATAAAGCTCAATCAGGCACAAGCTGAACTAGCAGCCATTACTACAGCTAAAGCGAGCAATAAAAAACTCACAGCTGTACTCAAAGTAAATGGCAAAATAGATCTGCCACCACAAAACCTTGTTTCTGTTAGTGTGCCACTAGGGGGCTATCTAAAATCCACAAGGCTACTTCCTGGAGCTTCAATTGCTAAAGGGGAAACCATCGCGACCATGGAAGATCAATTGTATATACAATTACAACAAGATTATTTACAAGCTAAGTCTAAATTGAATTATGCGACACTGGAATACAATCGCCAGCGCGACTTACAAGTAGGACAAGCAAGCAGTGCTAAACTATTAGAACAAGCACAAGCTGAAGTGGATAATCAACAAATTATGCTCGCTTCACTAGGCGAAAAGCTAAAGCTAATAGGGATACAACCTGATCAGTTACATATAGGGAATATATCTAAGTCTATTAGCATTAAAAGCCCTATTAATGGATATGTGAGCAAGGTGCTGGTCAATATGGGTAAATATGTAAATCCCAATGAAGAGCTATTTGAATTGATCGATCCCTCTATGACACACCTCTACTTAAAAGTGTATGAAAAAGATGTCAATAAGCTTGCAGTAGGCCAGCAAGTGTATGCCTATACTAATAACGATGTAGCGCATAAATACGCGGCTAGAATACATCTTATCAATAAGGATATCAATGAGGATGGTACTACTGATGTTCACTGTCATTTTGATAAGGTGGATAAAAAATTATTGCCCGGTATGTATATGAATGGTGAAATAGCTGTGGATGTACAATCAGCTACCGTATTACCTGAATCAAGTATCATAAATTATGAAGGGAAAAACTATGTGTTTTATGAAACATCTAAGGATGAATACGAGCTATCAGAAATAAGAATAGGTCTAATAGAAAACGATCAAGTAGAAGTATTCTTACCTGACTCCATTGCTGATAAAAATATTGTAACCACTGGGGCATATACCCTATTGATGAAGCTCAAAAACGTAGAGGAGTAATTTCATATTTTTTACCAATAAAATCAGTCTAAGTAGGGCATGCTAAATAACTCATCAGTATGCGATTATGGCGATGCCTACGGCCCAGGCTCTTCGCTTATACTCCTCGCTCCTGCGTCGCTGTGGGGTAACCGCTTCGATCCTTATCGCAAATACAACTAGATGTAGCAAGATATAAGTGATCACTTTGCATATATATGATGCGATTTTTTTGCGGAAACCCAAAAAATTGTGTGAATATCCTATGCACTTATAATGGCTAGAACTTATTACAATAAAAGATTTCAGAGTTTTTTAGCAAGCCCTATGTAGAAGTTATAATGCCACGCACTATAGGGTCAATCCAATTAGGCTTGACCCTGTACCTTGCGGGGTATCAATACAATCAAAATGATGCTGTTCAATAAAGAAAACAGGCGATCATAGCGATGTGATACTTACATGGTTGCCTGCGATTGTATTATATTTGTTAGCAGTAAGATAATGCGCTATCACTTGGTTAGTCAGGTAGATCTCTTTTGAAGTTTTTCAAAAAACAACAACAACTAATCAATCCTAATAGATGTCTTTTGTATTAGAGTTTTGGTGCAAGCTTTTTGGCTCATTAGATGAAAATACCGTGCGGTGAGAATTGATCATTTTATTGCAAACTCGCTACTTCAAAGAATTCCAATTTATTGAGCATGTCCTAATTGTATTTTGCGATAGGGATCGCAACGAGCAACCAAGCGATAGCGCAGGTTTTTGCTTGCCATTGAAAGTATGCCTTCCAGCAAGTTAGGAGCGAGGGTTTGTAGATGAAACCAAGCGGAGGCGAAGGTTCTTGCTACCTTTAAAAATCAAATAATAGCAAGCAATCAAGTTTCCACTAAAAAGAGTGGAGCAAAGCGGAACTAGATAATAAAAATACGCAGATTCTGGCTAGCAAAAATCAATTATAAGCCAGCAAAGCCCGGGCCTGTAAGGCATCGCCATATTTAATATAAAAAAATCTGTAGCACTGAGCAGCCCTAATTATTTGGTGGTAATCCGCAATGAAGTTTTGAATGTAAAATTGCTGATCTCCTTGCTCAGATGGTAGGGTCCGTAGCGATAAAATGCACCTCCGCCTATACCTATGTACAAGATATTGAGGTAGTTAATGCGAACAATATTATCGAGCACTAAGCCTGTCTCATAAAACCCTCTGCGCATAGTACTCGTGGAAACACCTGTATGGTATTCGGGATGAGTGAGCTTGCCCCAGCCCATATTGTGCATCAGTTCTATTTCGGGTTTCCATTTCTTGGTTTTAAATAAGAGGGAGCTGAAATTGTGTCGCAAGAATAGATAGGCAAATCGGTCGTGTAAAAATTCAGTGTATCGAACGGTTTGAAAAGTATTCTCAACTACGATGGGGTATCGGTGGTCGTAATACAGATTGGTAAAATACAGTTTGTCGGCTGGCACTATTCCATTGACAAATCCGCCCATTACCATTACTTCACCATTACCTATTGCCTTGGTCTTATAAGGGGCTATTACGGATCCCTCTACACGATGATAGTCGAACTGACCATTGAGTATGCCACTGAATCCCTTGATGTAGGAAGCCGAAAGTATGGGGTAGGGTGTGGATGTAGTAAAGGTGCGCTTGAGGGATTCATACAGTTTTTGACCATAAGCATAGCGCACTAATATCCCCGCTTCGGTAAAATTAAATGTGCGCTGCCAATCGCCTACTACGGGTGTCTCCGTAAAGAAATAATCATAAGGTATGGTGCGTTCACTCTGTCTCACTAGGGCTTTAGCGCGCATATAGTGGAGCGCACGGAAGCTCAAATTTATTTCCTTCTTAGTCTCTAAATCGAGGAGGCTAGAGCCCAGATTAGCGAGAAAGGAGGGGTAGTCATAAAAGGTGAGCCATGTATCGCCAGGCACAGTAGTTTCTCGCTGATAGATGGCTTGTAGCTTTACTTGGTTGGCCTTATTGAGGAGCAAGCTAATGTCGCCACCGTATTTCCAGTTCTTATCCCAGAAACCATAGCCAGCAAACGCGCCAGCAGTAGCAATTTTACTCACCTTATCATTCGTATGAAATCCAAAACCCAATCTTGGTCCTTCATAAAAATTAAAGGTCGCCAGCTTGTTGATGTCTAGATCGATAAATCCTATAGGCATACGACTGGCACTAAAATTTTCTACAATGCCCTGCAAAAAGTCGAGCTTGAATTTCTTGCCCAGTTTTTCGAGGTAAGCGTAGGTTTCTGTTTCTTTGGTGGTAAGGGAGTCGGCGCGGTAGGCATTCCAGAACTTTTCATCTTTGAGGGTAGCATCTTCAGCAATCTGAACGGAGACTGTTTCAAAATCGTCTTTACTGCTTGCAGGGTTGAGCTTTACATTGGTAAACCAGGTATAGCCATTTACAATAATACCCGCATCGATCCCTGGCAGCCCCTTAATGCCCAATTGAAGATTGGCGGCATTAGGAAACCACTGTGTGCTATCTATGAGGATAAACTCTTGGCTCAGTTTTAAACCCAAATTAGTGGATTCGGCGGGTGAAGCCTCGAAATAAGTGACGGTATAATATTTCTTGCTCACCTGTATTTCGCCTTTCATACCCGCAAAATTTTTGCCCTTGCGGGGATAATATTCTATGTTGATTAGGGTGTCATAAGGAGTATATAGGGTGTCGCGTATATTAAACTCATAGCGTTTTAGGGTGCCTTCAGTTATTGGGTTGATGTAGTAATTATCCAGTAGCCATACTTGCTCGCTGTAATAAGAGAATGGTAAAAACGCATCGGAAGCGGGCGCAAAGGATGGATTTTTAAGGCCAGCAATTTTAGTAGCTATGATTTTTTCTTGGCTAAAATCGGGTTGCATACACAGCTTTTCAGTGACCGATTCCATGATAAATAAGTGCTTGTCCTCCGAGGGCTTTAAGAATTTTATTTTTCCCAGTATGGATTTTACTTTAAAGCTGTCGGGCAGGTTGCCTTCTTCATCCCTCCAATAGTCCTGTATAAACTTATTGTAAGAGGTATAGCTATAGGATTGTAGGCTCTTAGTGGGATCGTGCTTATCCTTGTTTTTTACCACTCGCCGCACATATTCATAGGCGGGATTTTCATTGGGGCGGAGTACGACCTCAGCTAGGGTATATTCATCAGGTATGAGCCGTACCACCAGGTCGCGATCCTTGCGCTTGATGGTATCCAAACTAATTTCCAATGGTTTAAATCCCAATAAATAGAATGAAAGCATCTTCACCTCCTTAGGCGCATCGACAATGAAGGTGCCATCGGTATCGGTAAGGGTCCCACCTGTATTGCCACGATCAAATGAAACAGTAACAAATTCCAATGGATTGGAATTGCTGTCATTGATCACCTTGCCCTTAACACCCTTTTGGGCAAAAATGAATTGGGTAGTGTACAGGAGGATAGAAAGAAGAAAAAACCTAGTGCTCACTAATAATTATTTGCTTACTCCAGTTTGTAGGAAATGTTTTAGTTGTACAACTTCTATGTTTTTGAGATGACGCCATTTGCCACGAGGCAAATCTTTTTTAGTCAGTCCAGCATAGAGTACACGGTCTAATTTTTTAACCTTATAGCCCAAAAATTCGAGCATACGGCGAACGATCCTATTCTTGCCACTATGAATGGTAATGCCAAGGGTGTCTTTCCCTTTTTCGAGTACATATTCAGCTTCATCAGGTTTTACAAAACCATCTTCTAAGGTGAGTCCATTGCGCAGCTTTACGAGGTCGGCATTGGTTACTGGACGATTGAGGGTAACCTCATAGAGCTTAGAAATTTCAGCGGAGGGGTGAGAGAGTTTTTGTGCCAAGTGTCCATCATTGGTAAGCAATAATAGACCAGTTGTGTTGCGATCGAGGCGTCCCACTGGAAACACCCTTTCTGTAGCAGCATCACCGATGAGCTCTAGCACTGTCTTGCGCCCTTCAGGATCACTCATAGTGGTAATCACATCCTTGGGCTTGTTCATGAGGATGTATATGTTTTTTTCAGGATATATGACCTGATCATCAATTTTTATAATGTCACCAGCCTTTACGATTACGCCTAGATTTACGATTACTACATCATTGATTTTCACCCTTCCTTCCTTGATATAATCATCGGCCTTTCTGCGTGAACACAGGCCACTATGGGCTATGTATTGATTTAGTCGCCAGGTTTGTACTTTATCTGGCTCTTCATATTTAATGAATCTTTTGCGTGGGCCTCCCGGTTTGCGCTCCATAATTATTTTTATTTTGTGTTAAGACGGCATAAAGGTAGATTAGTTATGCATGACTATGCAAATAATATAAAATTTTTTTATTTTTTATAGTAATTAGGTTTAGAAAAGATTAATTCTGATGCCTCTGTCGCGCATTTCATAATATTTGCTGCGATCAAAACGATAAAATAGGGCAGGTCTTCCAGGCACTCCAGTGTTCTTTTCCATTAGCTCTTCTAATAAGCCCGAAGATAATAGTTTCTTTCTAAAATTGCGCCTCTCGAGTACTTGATCCGTTAGCACGGTGTATAGTTGTTCAAGATCGGAAAAGAGGAACTTATTATCCAGCAATTCAAAGCACAGTAGGTCTTCAAATAACATGCGCCTTAATCGGCCTAAAGCCGTTTGTATAATCCTGCGGTGATCGAATGCTATATCGGGCAGTCTATTGATCTCAAACCAAGCATTTTCCACTGCATTATTAGCGGTCTTGGCTTTAGATTCAGCAACCCTACCTGGCCTAATAAATCCTATGTATGCCACACTTAAGACACGGCCCCTAGGATCGCGATCGGGCTTGCCAAATGTGTACAGTTGCTCCATATAGTTGGGCTTTAGAAAAGCAATGTCTTCCACTTCTCTTTGCACTGCTTTTTCCAGCGACTCATCATCGTGTACATAGCCCCCTGGGAGCGCCCAGCGGTGCTTAAAAGGCTCTGTGCTGCGCTTGTACAATATGATTTTTACGCCTTGCGCTCGGTCGAAACAAAACAAAACCGCATCTACATAGACTTCTATATTCTTAGTTCGCATATATCCTTACTGCACGATGAATTATTACCCTATTAAGGGTACAAATAAACACAAGATAATCCAATAGGCTTAATTCTATAACTGTTGGATAATAAATTAGTGATCTGATAGAATGGCTAATGCTTAGCTCTAATTGACAGTACGAGGATGTTATCATATTCTGAATTGTGTTCGGTACAAAACTTGCATTAAAATAAATTATGGCGATGCCTTACAGGCCCGGGCTGCTCCAGGCTTCACTGTGTTTCGGTCTTATTCACTGACTCTATTTTGTTTTGATATATAAACTACGGTCTATAACAACACAACTTACTAAAGAAATCAGTGTTGAGAGCCAGTGAATAAGACTAAACCATTCCGCATCCCTATCGCGAACACATTTCGGAAAATCAGTATCTAGGAGACAATATTTCTTATTTATGATGCAAGCTTTATTGCGAAAACGCAGAAATTCTTGTGCATTTCTTTGTACCTGCATATTCTATAATCTTTTATATTAAAAGATTCGGAGTTATTGAGTAATCCCTAAGTAAAGATTCATTCACAATTGCCTATAAGCATTCTGAAATTTGTATTAATAACTTGAAAATTATTCATCGTTACAAATATTTATTATCAGTTATAATATCCTATTGACGACTTCTTGTCACTATTTTTAAGTATTTTACTGTCAAGACATAAAATACCACTAACTATGTGTCATTGTTCATGGAAAAGATGTGATTAATGCCATCGAAAGATGAAATGCGGATAGTCGGACTACTATAAATTAGGAAAGCATGGACAAATATATTAAAATTGCTTGCTAGGACATGCTAATAAAAAAAATCCCTGATAGGGGGGGATATCAGGGGGGATATAGTTGGAATACCATACATAAAAAAGAGGCCATACTATCGGGGGAGGGGAAATTGATGGGATAGCCCCTACTTTAACTTGAATGATACAATTATATTTGATTTGGAATCGACTGGTAATCCAGCCATGGTAGCGGGTATCCAATTATTGGGCAGATTTTTTACAGCTTCTATAACAGGCTGCTCGAATAGCTTAGAACTGGAGGATATAATACGAATATCATCGATCACTCCATCAGCATCTACGGTGAATTCAAGTTGGACATCTCCTTCTAGGCCAATCTCCTTAGCGATGGCAGGATATGATAAGTTTTGATAGACTTCTTTGTAGAAGTCAGGATAAATAGCACTTGTTGGTTCTAGGAGTACATTGGGTCTTGGTTTATTAAAGCTTTTATTTTCTTCAGCTTCGAAAGGATCCATGAATACTTCTTGTTCAACCATTAATGCATGGTCGTCATTGAGATCGTTCATGTAAAAATTGTTCGCATCTTGAGCGAAACTGTGAATGCTTATAGCAATCAAGAGAGGGAGGAAAATTTTGGGGCACATAATTTGAATAAATTAAATTAACAATAATCATATTGGTAAAAGATAATAGGATTAGCGGTTTAATTATGGCCACTGCCTATTAACGATACAAAGGTCTATTGTGCCATATGGACTACCAATCGTATAATTACTTATTCATATACGTAATATTACTGAACTTAAGAATTAATTTTAAATTATAATTTTATCATAATTCTAAATCTTTGCATTTATCTAATAGCCATAGTCTATCAGCAAGAGCGGCCATTTTGTGAATTGAACTTTTTATATTGAGTAGCTTTTCTATTTTGCGATCTCTTTTAGGGGTCATAGCTTGTATTTTTATTCGTATAACTAACTTGCAAAAGTTTAAGTTATTGGCTTTAGATTGAGCGCCTATTTCGCGTCGCATAATAAATATTTTAAAGGCATTGATACTTGCATCTATTGCAAGCCATTCTTTTTTTTCATAATAAGTTTTTATAAGCAATCTCCGCGCATCAATGTTAAAAAATATATTCGTGAAATTCAGATCTCTAATGGTCTTGATAGCCTCGTCATACTTGCCAAGTTCAAATGCTAAGTTCGCTTTGTTATAACTTATTACATCCTTAGCTTCAGCGGGCAATAGCTTGTGCTTATGAGTAAGGAGCAAGGAGGATACCCAATTATATTCTTTAATTCTAATCGCAACTGTACAGGCGTTTTTGAATGTAGTGGCTAGTATAAAAGGGAGTACCTCTGAATTAATTTTATTAAAAAAGAAATCGTAATGGTTAAAGAGTATATGATAATATTTAGTATTTCCCATGGCGATATTAAGCGCACATATATTTTCAAAATAGCTGCCTAGTTTTCTCAAGTTTTCGATATCAATAATATCCTTGTTAGCAACTATATCGCCTTGTAGTTCCAAGGTCAATTCCTCATTATTGGGATTGCATAGCAACTTGTATATCTTATAATAAAGCTTTGCGTGTACATTTATTTTATCATGATCTACCTGTTGTAAATAATCTATAACTTCCTCAATGAATGGAATGGCTTGATGTCGCCCAGTTGTGATTTTTAGGTTCATTATACTGCAAGCCAATTCGAGCTTAAAGCTTAAATAATAATCATCAATTGCTTTTAATTGGCCTAATACACCCATATCTCCTTCATACATTGCATTTTTTTCATAATAAGGGGATTGAAAATTGTGGAATTGTAAATAGTCAAATAGCAGACTAATATTGATAAACTTAGTTTGTGTAGGATTGAGATTATCCTCTATTTTTTTTCTTACTTGATAGAAATATTTATTGAGACCATTATGTCCATAGTATTGCATCAGTAATAGGTCTTGATTGAATTCTCTGGCAAAGAATTCTTCGGTTGCAATAAATTTTTCAATGAGCTTTATTAAGAAAGATTGAAGATGGTTAAATTTTGATTGATTAAAGGGCTCTTTATATACCTCCTCATAGATAACCTCTGACTTAGGAAACTCAGGCTCATCAAATTGTGGGTAATACCGCAGTATAATTTTATAAAGGCTGATTACATCTTTTCGCTGATTAAAATATGATGATAGCAAGAATTTTTTGACCCTTAGTAGCTTGTGTTTGTCAAATGACGCCAATATGGTTAATAGCTTGGATTTATCCATTATTGATTACTGTTGTTTTATTAATCATAAAAATAAGTATAATATGCTTAAAATCAATTAAATATATATTGAAAAATTCAATATACATTAATAATGCCTTTGATTAGCGACAATAAATGTAGTAATAAATTTAGAATTACAGCGTGAATTTTGCTGCATAAATAACCGCCAGTGATTTATAAGCAATTTTTAACCATTGTATTATGGGGTGTTAATGCTATAGTTAGTTTCAATGGTGGATGTGTTATTTTGTCGTATATGGGAGCATCCACCATTTTTAATCCCCTAATAAGAGTGTCAGCGATGAACAGCAATTATAAGTTAAAAATTATGGAAAGCTCCAGCAAGCTTTTTAGTGATTGCCCACTGGTCTTTGATCAGTTGAGCAGTCTCTTATCAGTACCTGTAGCAATTGTTAGTGTGGAAATAATGAATTCAAATAATCCTAATTATACATTGATCAGTCAGTTTATGAATGGCAAAAATATTGTAACTAATACCACCCCAGTATATGATATCATTAATGCTATCACGACTACTCAATCGGTTATAGATAATTATTCAGGTGGTGATTTAATCCATTTAGTTGTGCGAGTAAAAAAAGGAGCACAAGTATATAATTATTCATATTTGGAATACGGGACGATGGTACCAAAGCTCAATGACTATGCGAGGCGGACCTTAGATCACATGGGTTATTCGTCTAATACCAGCCATCCTAATGCTACTGGTGAACTGACTATTTGTGGTAGTGCAGGAAGCATCGGCAATAGCAATAGAATAAGATTATTGGCCTTGGAAATAGATTATTATGATTGTGGTAACTCTGGTGAGTCATCCGCTTCGACAATGGAAGATAGCGGTCCTGGTAAGTGGGAAAATGTAGATGCTAGTGATGCATCATTAGACTTTACAATCGTCCCAAATCCAGTGATGGACAACTTAACGATAAAATATAATTCCGACAATAATATAGATATAGAAACTATGAAATACAATATTTATGATAGTATTGGACAGTTAATTATTGAGTCTAGGGGGTCTGATTTGGAAACACAAGATTTTGGCTATTTGAGTAGTGGAGTTTATTTTTTAGAATCTTCATCTGGCAAGTTGAAAGCAATCAAGCAATTTTTTAAAACTCCATAAGGGGTGAAAATTGACTAGTCAAAATCAAAAAAGCCGGCAATTGGTATTGTCGGCTTTTTTTATTGTTTCTTATGGTAAAATAGGTGTAATACATTGAGCATTTACCTTGATTGTCCACCAAATTGTAGCTAAATGCTGAATCATTGACTCTAAATCCTAGACGCTAGACACTGGACACTAGACACTAGACTTAGTGCAGTTACTGCAACAAGCTTCTGGGTCGTAAGTTATAAATCTTGAATCCTAAATCGGCAATCATTAATCGCTCTAGCCTATCAGGGTCGTAAATCGGAATCGAAAATCTTGAATCGTGAAAAAGCGATAGGGATAGGAAGGGTTTGTACAGGGCTGGCAGGTTCATCATGCTAATAGCAAAGCGTTATGTCTTATAACCTGACAGCCCTGTACCGTAGCGACAGTGAAGCCCTGTATAGCCCGGGCCTTTAGGCATCGCCATAATGCTGTATAGGATGCGCTATCCCCATCGGATTATCAATAATGGTTAAGCCTATTTTTTTAGACTGATAAGGTTCATTAATCTGTCTTACAAGCCCCAAGACAATTACAATACACCTGCATGCTCGCTATAATTTGGACCGATGAAATGAGTTGCATTGATAAGGTGGTAAGTAGCCGAACACGATTAGTACTAGGCTTCAGCGCCTGCATATATGCTGTCCACTATCCCTCCATATTTTTCCATAATTTTTTTGCGCTTTAATTTTAGGGTGGGAGTGAGCTCACCAGTGTCAATGGTCCATTCGCTAGATAATAACCTGAATTGTTTTATCTTTTCCACTTGACTAAAGTTAGGATTCATTTCATCCATAACTGACTGAAACAATTTGATTACATCTTGATGGGCTAAGAGCTTTTCATAGTTGGTGGTATCCATATTTTTTTCCTTGGCCCAGTCCAGCAAGTTGGGACGACAAGGAACAATGAGTGCTGCCACAAATTTTTGACTCTCACCTACCACCATCAATTGCTCTATAAATGGCGATTCTTTTACTTTGTTTTCCAGCACTTGCGGCGCTACATATTTACCCCCCGAGGTCTTAAACAATTCCTTGATGCGATCTGTTATCTTTAGGTATTTACCATCCACCCATTCGCCCACATCACCAGTGTGCAGCCAACCATCTTTATCAATGGTTTCTGCGGTGGCATCAGGTCGATTATAATAGCCCATCATAACATTAGGTCCTTTGCAACAGATCTCTCCATTCGCTGGATCGAGTTTTACTTCTACTCCAGGTATGGGTAACCCTACAGTACCTATCATGGAGTGATCTTCTTCGAACCGATTAATGGTGATTACTGGAGAAGACTCGGTCATTCCATAGCCCTGTCTTACTGGAATCCCTGCAGCATTAAAAACTCTTTCGAGTCTGGCTTGAAGTGCTGCAGCACCCGTTATAATACCCTGTACATTGCCTCCCAATGCCTCTTTCCACTTGCTAAATACAAGCTTGCGAGCGATGGCTAGCTTAGCGCCATAGATCATTCCCTTGCCGCGATGGTCATACGATAATCCTAAATCTAATGCCCAGAAGAATAGTTTTTTCTTAGCACCTTCTAAGGTATTGCCCTTAGCGACAATCTTATCATAAACTTTTTCTAATAATCGAGGCACTGTGCTGAAATAATGAGGCTTCACTTCTTTTAGATTTTCAGCAATAGTGTCCATACTTTCGGCATAGTATATCTTAACACCAAATGCCATGTAGCTATAGACCACTGTACGCTCGAAGATGTGGCAGAGCGGCAAAAAGCTGAGCGTTGTGTAGGTATTCTGAATCGGTAATACTTGCATAACCGCTTCTACATTGCTGACAATATTATTGTGTGAGAGCATAACCCCTTTAGGATTGCCCGTAGTTCCAGAGGTGTAGATGATGGTGGCTAAATCCTCCGGCTCTATTGAGTTCTTGGCATAGGTGATGGCTATGTCATCCACACCTTTGCCCATTTCCTTTACATCGGTCCAGTGTCTTGCGCCTGGAATCCGCTGTATGGTGAATACTTCTTTTAGCGAGGGAATGGCCTCCTTAATATTGCGAATCTTAGTGAGCAAGCCTATATCAGCTACAAAAACATATTTTAATTGTGCATCATTGAATATGAACTTGTAATCTGCTTCTGTGATAGTGGGATATATAGGAACGTTCACCACACCTATCTGCAACATCGCCAAGTCAATGAAATTCCATTCAGGACAATTAGGTGAAACCAATCCTACCTTATCGCCTTTTTGTAATCCCAATTGCAATAAACCTTTGCTCAGTTGATTGGCAATTTCAATTACTTGCTCGGTCGAATAAGTTTTCCATTGTCCTTCTACTTTATTAGCTAAGCACACTTCATTAGGATAAGTAGCGAGCTGATAGGGAAGAATATCTATAAGTCGTTTAAACGCTGCCATATTGAAAAATTAAATTGAGGTGAAAAAGTAGTCATTTTTTTTAAAAACACCATAAAATCATTACAAAAAAAAGAAAACCAAGGACGAATTTAAAACCGAATGAAAAAAAAGCTTAGTTTTGCCCGCCAATAAGCAAGGAGAGGTGTCCGAGTGGTCGAAGGAGCACGCCTGGAAAGTGTGTATGGGCCACAAGCTCATCGCGGGTTCGAATCCCGCCCTCTCCGCTTTATTTCATTTGCCCAGTAGCTATATAGCCCGCAATTCCGCGATTGATTGTCGTATTTTCACCGCCTCTTTTACTGAGCTTTGACTGCTTTCTCATATTAGCTTATTAACTGGCTTCAAGTATCTATTGATATTAGTCAAAATTGAATCCTTGCTAAGCAGCGATAGGTGACCTCTGGCATAACTGATAAATGGATAAGGTTATCCTATCACAAAAAATTATTCAATTATTTTATTTATTAGTGGCGATGCCTAAAGGCCCGTGCTTTACGCTTCTATCTTTTAGGAGGCTAAGTATTACACAATATTGTCCTAATACATATAACTTATCATAATGATCATGGCATAATCCTACTTATTCAAAGGCCTCCTAAAAGGATATCCGCTGCAATCACTATCGCAAATACAAGGATACACAAGGACTTTCATTTTTCATTGTATAAAACGAATTATAAAATCAAAAAAGCATCGTACAACTCAACATAAATTTTGACTAAATTAATTGCTGTAATAGAAGCAGTAAGCAGTCTATGAGATTCATAATTATACAAGGCCCAAGATCATTGCCAGGCCTATTAGAATAAGCATAATACTTACAAATTTTTGCAATACTGGCCAAGTGGATTTGTTCAAAAATTTATTGCCTATATAAGCACCAGCAAATGCAGCAAGAGTGGCCATAATTACTAGGTAGCCCTCCTGTGACCAAGACAGGTTTTTCCATTGAGGGATATAAACAAAAAGTCGTGAAAAATCAATAATGCAGGCGATGGCTATGCCACTAGCTATGAAACTTTGCTTGGATAAATTTGATTTAAGTAAAAACATACTTCGCAAGGCTCCTTGATGGCCTGATAACCCACCAAAAAAACCGCTTAATAAACCGCCAAATTGTAAGTAATTGGGTTGTGCCGTCCAGTTTTTGATTCGCTCATTGCCCTCTATAATCGTAAATAAGATAATGAGTATGCCGATGATAATTTTTGTCGTATATAAGTCAAAATGATTGCCCCATAAGGTATAAGAAATGATAGGCATGGAATCAGGGAGTACATAGAGCAGCAATGCGCCAGCTAAAGAGCCGATTAGTGCAGGTATCCCAAATTTCTTGACGATATTCCAATCCGTGTATTTTCCTGTTAGTTGTAGTTTAAAAAGATTATTGAGCAAGTGTACCATGGCTGTAATAGCTATGGCCGTTTTGATAGGAAAAAACAGGGCAACAATTGGCGTGAGCAATGTGCCTAACCCAAACCCACTGAAGAAAGTAAGCAAAGAAGCTAATAGTGAAACAATTAGGATAAGGATAACCACGAAAGAAGCATAAAATGAAAAAAAATATGGAACATAATCTATGATACTCAATGAAATCAAGTAACTACTCATTAATCAAGTAGCATTATTGCAAAAACTATCC
>CAYZQX010000030.1:0-19981 GCA_964480615.1 uncultured Chitinophagales bacterium
AAGCGCAGATTCTTTTTACCTTATAAAAAAAATTGATTCGAAAGTTATAGCCCGGACCGGAGGTATCGCCCATATTTGTATCTTTAATTTTTTAAGGACATAGTATAGAAATTGAGCCTTGGTTTTTTTGGAATATTAACACATTGCTTATAGCCTTAGATAAGAACATAAAAACCGATATTGAAAGGTGTTTGAGATAGTATTTGTATTTTTGCATGAAATACGACTCCCATGGAAGAAAAGGAAATATATTTTTTTGAGCCCTCAGAATTTAGTTGGATACCCAAACTAGAGATGGCCTATACCAGTATAAAAGAGGAGTTTAATCATTTTATTAACTTACAAGAAAGCCAAGATGAGTTTGCCAAAAAATGGTTTGCTGCACATCCCCATTATGTTGCTAGTGACTCAGGCAAGACCACTGCCTGGAAAACTTTAGAACTTTTATTTTTTGGGATAAAAAAAGATAACAATATAGCTCTGTTCCCAAAAACCTGGGATGCACTAAGCCAAATAGATGGATTGGTAACAGCGCAGTTTTCGATGATGGAACCCAAGACGCATATACAGCCACATAAGGGTTATTCTCGCATGGTGAGTAGGCATCATCTTGGATTATTAGTGCCTTACCCTAGCCTATGTGGTATTAGGGTTGGCGATACGACGCGCACTTGGGAAGAAGGCAAGGTATTGAGCTTCGATGATAGCTATGAACATGAGGCATGGAATCATTCGGATGAGAGAAGAGCGGTACTAATGTTTGACATAGCTAATAAAGCTTGGGGCTACGAAGCCAGCCAAATATGTAGATACAAATTATCTACTACAAAAGATCCATTTTTACTAGATATAGCTGATAATGAAACCTGGCTCAATTGGTATGAAGCGGGGAGTTTTCCGCCTGATTTTGGCATTAGTCTTTCAGGAAAAAAAGAGCATTAGAAAGCTCTCTAGGAAACACATTTTCAATACCACTGTATTGCAATGGCTCACTAGATAAGCTGACAAGCGCTGCAGCCCTCTTTAGTTTTTCACTCCTTGCAAAATAGTTTTCTTTAGTAAGCATGTAGAGTTGATTGTCAATATTTTCTTGTGCTGGCAATAGGAGATAGCCTAAATTTTTATTATAGCTAATGGCCCTTTTATTATCCTTTAATATTCTGATAAAAGAGTATTGAATACCATTCAATACCTCGAATACAAATTCTAGAAGACATAGACTTGCCAGAGTGGGGATATAGGTTTCAATGTATTCTTCAACGCCTATAAATATGCCACCTTCACCCCATTTGTTTTTCCAATCAATGTTCTTTGTGTTGATCAACCCTATCTTTTGATCTTCGACCGATATAATAAAGTAAAAATTACATTCATTGTTAATAGAATAAAACCATTTTTCCTGTTCTGATTGAGAAATAAATTGCTGATAGGCCATTCGTGATCTTACAAGTTCACTATTGCGCCAGGAGCGAACGAGTTCTAAATCCTCATGGCTTAATCGACTAAGCTTAATATTGTATTTGCTGATTTCCATTTGTGTTTTTTTTGCCTATAATTTGTCTGATTCCATATAGTGGTTCATTCTTTTGCATTCTATACACTTTATTGAGATACTCCCCTACAACACCAAGGCAGAACATTATAATCGATCCAGTAATTAATATGGCACTCATGAGGGAAGTGTAACCTTGCACAGGTACACCTTTCATAAAATAGCGATACAGCAAGATTAGCATATAACTGATACTGAAAAATGATCCTAGGAAGCCTAAAATGGTCATCAATCGCAAAGGGGTGTTGCTGCTAAATATGATTAAGTCAATACCTAGATTCATTAGTCTATTTAGGTTATACCTTGATTCTCTAGTTTGGTTAGGCCCTGGATCTACCTCGACAAAGCCAATCCTATCCGTATGCCATAGTAACATTTCATCAATAAAAGCAAAGCATTTATTATAGTGTTTTACTTCATCAACTAAGTTTCTTGAAAGTATTCTAAAACTACTGCCTTTGCCTTTTTCATTCCCTTCAATTTTTTGAATCAGTTTGAATGCCAATGTCCCTATCTTTTTCTTTATTCCTTCATTTTTAGATCTATTGATGCCATATACAAGATCACATTGTTCAGATTCTAATTTCTCAATAAGTTTAGCAAACTCTAGAGGGTTCATTTCTAAGTCATCGTCAATGGTGATTACATATTCATATTGTGCTAATTGCAAACCACAAAGTGTAGCAGCATGCTGTCCATAATTTCTATTGAGATTTACACCTGTTATATATCCTGGATTTTCAATCGTTAGGGCTTTAATAAGCTCCCAGGACCTATCTTTGCTTGAGTCATTTACTAAGATTATTTCGCCAAGGGTATAGTTTTTAGGGAGAGCTGATAACTTGCATTGATAGATTAAGTCTCGCAAGTGTGGCGAGCCATTATATACCGGGATTACGATCGAAATTCGATTTTCATTTATCATTTAGGGAGGTGATTAATTTAAGTGCATAAATTTAAAAGGATTCTTGACAATGCCCATTCTATGGACTATCGCTTTATTATTAGGCAAGAATTTTGATAGTATATACATTAATAGAGCTGTTAGATATTTTAGCTTTGGAAGCTCTTTATAGTTAGCCTCTGAGATGGAGTCTTTATAACCAAAAAGATTGAATTTGCCATTGGTAAGATAATAATCTATCATTTTAATTTCACCTTTGCTAAGCAAGGATTTCCAAGCATTTGCATTATTGCTAATAATATCTTTTGAGGAATTGTCATGCTGTTGGTTAAATTTTGACTGAGACTGCTCGTTATATAATTCGTTTTTTATTTTTAAGTTGTTTATACTATTAATTTCATAATTTGCTAATAGCATATTATTATCCACCTGGAGGAAATGAGTTATTTTATGCATCACTGAATCAAAATCTCTCATCATATCCTCATAGCGAATATTCATGGTTTGTTCTTTTCTATCTTCGATGAACTTTGATATTTTAGTATTTGCATTAATCCATTTACTTAATTTGATGAATTGATTGTTAGGTATGCCTTTTTTCATTTTTTTGTGCGAGCTCAATACGCCTTTTGGATTCCGAATTAACCATATATACTTAGAGTTGGGGAAGCATAATTCAAGCTCCTCTAGGAACTCATAATACAGCGGCAATTTGTCAACGATTACCCTGACATCTTTTTTATATTGTACAGAATAGTGATGTAAGTAAATTATTTTTAAGAGATCGGAAAAATCGAGGTGATCGGCATTGGCCAATAGATTTTCCCTAAGGAGTGATTTGTCAATTTTCCAAATGTCTTCAAAAAGGAAATGATAATTCCAAAGATTGTCAATGATGAAATCAATCTCTTTTACACTAAAATTTTTATGAGAATTAAATCGCTTATAAAAGCAAAGGAAAAATTTATGTTCATGGAGGCCAACCACTTGTGTGTAATGATTCAATCTATTGTTTAAAAGTGTAGAGCCAGAGCGTGCTGCACAAAGCACAAAACACATTTTTATCTGTTTTAATTGTGCCAAGCTTAGCTCTTGTCCATTGATTAATCTGACCATATAGTGGCACTAAGTTAGTGCTATTTTATAAATATCGTATTTTTGAAAAATATTTTTGGGTTGAAAAAATTTCATTCTGATTTTTTAATTTATGTAGGCGGAGGATTTTTATACAAAGCAATCCCATTTTTACTTATTCCCATATTGACTAAACTAATGAGTACGGCGGATTATGGGATAATGAGTATCGTTCTCAACTATATTGTTTTTTTACAGTTATTTGCTAACAATGGTTTAGTAATGTCAGCTAAGCGACAGCACTATTTAGAAGGTTCTCAGCATGACGCCACATTATTATCTTCCCTATTGGTTTCTCCTTGGATAGCGATCATTCCCATAGCCGTTCTGTTATATACAGTTAGTTTTGCCTTTCCTGAACTACTGGGTATAAATGGTTCTTTTTTACCCTTATTATTAATGGGTTTTGTAGCATTGTGTTATTTTAGCATTGCAGGTACATTTACTAAGGTTTTTAAAAAACCTATTCTTTTTTTGACCTTAAAATTTGTTGCATTTATTTCTGAATTTCTTTTGACTTTATGGTTTGTGAGTAGATTGGATTTATCGGCTTATGGTCGTATTATAGCATTTATAATTGCAAATGTATTTATTTCAGGAATTGTTCTTTTTTATCTCTTTCGATCACATAAGTTGTCATTTTCCCCTAAGCTAGGTGTAATACAGCAATTGTTTAAGGAAAGTGTTTTTTTAATTCCGGTTCTAGTATTGCCATTAATGTATAGGTTACTGGATCGTTATTTAGTAGCTACTTGGTTCAGTATGGAAAAACTGGGTCTCTTAAGTGTCGCCTTGCAGGTTGCTGGTATTTTATTGGTTTTTGAAAATTCGAGCATGAATGCTTTTCAGCCAGAAATGTTTAGCATCATCGCTAAAAAAGATAAAGCTAATAAAAAGAAAAAATTAGTCAAAATGATCATAAGACAAGGACTGTTAATAACATTATTTGCAGGAACCTTATATTTAGTGGCACCTTTTATCTATCGTTGGTTTATAGACCCTAAATTTGCAGAAGGACAACAGTATGTTTTATTGATCATCATTGCATATACATTTTTAGGCTATTTTAAGTTGCTGACCAGTATCTTTATTAGCAAAAAGAAATATTTATTTATGAATATTTCAGTGCTCATCGCTTTAATTATTTTCTTGGGTACTGCCTATATGCTGAAATACGAATATTTAGAGTTCAGTGTTTTATATGGTGCGCTATTCTCTAGTATATATTTGTTTGTTACATTTTTAGGTGCATTAATTTGGAGTAGGAGAGCTGATATAAAATATTTTTTTTCAAAGTGAAACATTAATAGGATTATTTAATTTTAATGCATTGTTCTAATACAATTGTTAACACAATTTATTACTCTTTCCTGGTCGCTAATTGTTAGGTCCATATATAGAGGAAGCCGAAGAATGGAATGTTCAAATCTTTCGGCATTGGGCAAACTCATTTTGTCATTTTTTGATAGATAATAAGGACTATTGTGCAAGGCTAAGTAATGACTGAGGGCATAAATGTTTTCTTTTTTGAATACTTGCAATAATTTTTCCTTGAATAAGGCACTATGAATATCTAAATAAAAGATATGGGCATTGTGGTCATTTTCACTTGTAATAGTATCGTGACAGGAAGTCATAAATTCATTGCTTTGAATTTGTTGGGCATAATTATGCCAAAGCTTTTTTCTATTAGCAGTAATTGTATCTGCGTTTTCGAGTTGTGCATATAGGTAGGCTGCATTGAGATCAGCCATAAGGAAGGAAGAGCCTATATCAAGCCATTCATACTTATGTACTTTTCCAAGCGTGAAATTGTACCTATTTGTTCCTTTTTCCCATAGTATTTCAGCTTTTTCTTTATATACTTGATTGTTAATAATTAATAGACCGCCCTCTCCACAAGTTATATTCTTAGAGTCGTGAAAAGACATTACAGCAAGATCACTTTTTTTTCCTAGCCATTGATTGTTTTTTTGAGAATGGATTGATTGTGCTGCATCTTCGATTAACACAATATTGTGTTGCTTACACAGTTTTATAATTTTATCCATATTGGGCTCTATGCCACCATAGTGTATTAAAACTACTGCTTTGGTTTTAGCAGTAATGGCATTAGCGATCGAATCAGGGTCGATATTGGGGTGTTTGGGGGTGGAGTCCGCAAATATTACTTTAGCACCTTGACGGATAAATGCGTTGGCTGTGGATACAAATGTATAGGATGGCATAATTATTTCATCTCCTGGTCCTATATCTATCAGCATCGCACACATTTCAAGGGCATCTGAACAAGAAGTAGTCAGTAATGTATGTTCATAACCATAGAGATTATTTAATAGATTAGCACATTTTTTACTGAACTGCCCGGCACCACTAATTTTTCCATCGGCCATCGCATGTACCATATAAAAAATTTCCTTGCCAGTAACGTGTATTTTGTTGAAGGGGATCATACTTGCCTAAATTGCAAAATTAACAATTATTTACAGGCTCAACAATTGTTGATACACCATAAGCTCCTCATTGCGAAAACTAAAAATCATTTAATAATTGTAATTAGTGATATGATGGTGCTGTTTCAATAATCTTGTTTTGCGGCTGAGAGATCCGTTTAACAACTTATAACTGAATATTTTAGCACGGATGATTTTCAAAAATACAAATTAATTAGAAAGAAGCTATCTTTGCAAAAAAAACAATTTTTATGAAAAAAATCAATCTAGTTTTATTAGGAATTTCTATATTTTTTCTATTCTCAGCAACTAAATGCAAGGAAGATAGTGCCAATGCTGTGAAAACTGAGAATAAAGATGGTAAGGTGGCAAAAAATGCGGATGAGAGTGCTAAAACAGGTGGAGGAAGGTTAGGACCTAAGACGGAATCAGCTAAAGAACAATTGGGTCTAACCAGCGATCAAGCAGCAAAACTCAAGGAAGTTCTTAAGCCATTCGTAACAAAATATTTGCCCGAAACTAAGAACAATAAAAAAGCGGCATTACAAATGGCGATCCAAAAGGAAAGGGGTGCTGTACAATCCGCTGTGAGTGGTATACTTACCCCTGAGCAAAACGCAAATTTTGACGCTATGATTAATGGGTTTTTAAATAATTAATTTCGCGAAATATGATGAGGTACTTTTCATATTTGTTCTTTCTAACAGCGTTATTGGTTATGGCATGTAAGACTGAGAATAAGGAGTCAAATCCAAATAATCCTACATCAGCTGCTGGTGTAGCTACTCCTAATTCTAACTCGGCTAATGCGCGGCCTGCTGGTGCTAATAATCCCAATTTTACACCTGAAATGAGAGAAAAGATGATTGCACAAGTTCAAGAACAGTTGGCTGCAAAGACTGGTGGAAAGCTTGTAACTAATCAACCCGAAGAATCTGGGAAAGATCAAAAACAACAAGTGGGTCATGGCCCAATGGGACTTACTAAAGAGCAAAAAAAACAGGTGAAAAATGCATTAAAGCCATTGATGGAAAAATATTCAAGTGAATTAAATAGCGATGACCGCAAGACAGTAATCCCTTATTTATTCAAGCGTGATTTGCCTGGAGTTAAAGCTGCATTAAAGGATATCCTAAGTCCTGAACAAATTTCTAAATTAAATGAATTATTAGCTAGCAAGCAAGGAAAATAAATACATAGTTAGTACACAAAGCATGGATTTTGTACTAATTTTTTAAATGAGGGAGACCCTAGTTAGCTAGAGTCTCCCTTTTTATTTAGTAGATATTTGTATCTTTGTTAATGGAAATGAAAAGCAATAGGAATTCAATAAAACCTTATGTTATAATCATTGCAACATGTGTTTTGGTATTCGCCAATACTTTTGGGAATAAGTATGCATTAGATGATAGCTTAATATTAACTCCATCAGTTCGCAAAGGTATTACAGCTATTAGTGAAATAATCACTGATACAAGAGCGAATAGCAATAAATTTCAATTGGATTTATACCGTCCACTGCGCCAAATTTCTTTGGCACTAGATGAGTCTTTATTCGGTAGTGAGCCAGGTCCTAAACACATGATGAATGTGATTTATTATGCAGCTTTTTGTTGTTTGTTTTTTGCTTTTCTACGGAGGGAATTTCCGCGTTATAAGCAATGGTGGCTGTTGGTATGTGTATTGCTATTTGCTGTGCATACACTCAATGTAGAAGTTGTGGCTAATATAAAAAGTCGAGATATTATACTAGGTGGTATATGCTCAATTTCTGGACTATTATGTGTTCAAAAAATATTTGAACGGCGTTACAACTATGTAGTGCCAGCTTTATTGTTATTTATACTATCGGTATTTGCTAAAAAAGACGCTATAATACTTGCCATATTAATACCATTAATGTATGTGAACAGGTCTGAAAAACCCTTGTTAAGTAATATTTGGGGTGCCATAAAGATCTCCATTTTTATTCCTGTAATTATATTCATATCCGTATTCACACTAAAGTTTTATAACCCATCTGTTAAGGATGAAGGCCCCGATGAAATAAGGGTTCACTTGGGAAATTGCTTGAATTTTATTGATGATAAAACTGAATTATTCGCCACACAGTTGTGGTTAGCTTGGGTTAATGTATCACATGTCTTATTACCTACGGAACTTGTTTATCTCACAGCTTACAATCAAGTAGAACCCACACAGTTTAACAGTTATAAGCCTTGGTTGGGTTTACTGGTTTTGGTAGGATTGTTAACAGCGTTAGCCTGGTCATTTTTAAAGAACAAGAGATTGTTTTATGGCATTGCTTGCTTTGTCGCTTTACTGATACCCTATTTGCAGTTCTTTAAGTATGGCCCCGATACCTATGCGGACCGATTTATGTTTTATCCATTATTGGGGTATAGCATCATGTTATGGTCTGTTTTATCCTATGTATTTAAAGTTGATCCAGCGCAAACTAATTTTAGTGATTTATTAAAGCGTCCATTGCCATTGGTTGTTGTAGGAAGTATATTATTGCTCTACAGTGGATTAACAGTTGCTAGGAATAGGGTGTGGTATGATGATTGGACACTCTACAGCACAGATATGCCAAAGATGGAAAATAATACCAAAGCTAATTATAATTACGCTGGAATGTTATATGAAAATTCAAAAAAATCTGGTAATGAATTACAAGTAAAACCAGAAGTATATAAGCATTTTCAAAAGTCCATTGATATATTTCCTGGATATGCTACAAATTATATTGGTTATTCACGCATAGCTAAAGATTATGGCGATGATAGTTTAGCGCATTCCGTATTGCAAAAAGCGGTAAGAAAGTTTAATAACAATGCTGAAGTATTAGCTAATTATGGGTTTTTGCTTTATAACTTGAGAGAATACAATGCTGCTGAGGTCTATCTAATACAGGCAATAAAAATGGGATTTGAGCCATTAGAACCATTACAAAAATTGTTTTGGTTAAAAATGAAGACCAATCAGTTTGACCAGGCAATTGGATATGCTGATCAAGCAATAGCAATCGAAAAAATTTCTGGCTTGCCGTATATACTCAAGGGAAAGGCGTTAATGACAGTAGGAAAATATGATGAAGCTATGCAGTCTTTCAAGGCTGCCTTAGATAGAGAGCCTAGCCAGAAAAAAAACATAGAGCCTGTATTAAAGACTTTTCAAGAAGGTGGTGAAATCGAAATTGCCAATCAGCTATCCAACCTATTGAAAAAATATTAACAAAAGGATAAGAATTCTAAAACAAGGTCAAGGTTTCGAACTTCATTAATAAGAGCCTTCAAATGGACTTGAGGTAATGGCTACCTTGTTTTGGATATCATCAGAATCCATACCTTTAAGACAAACTCGACAATTAAAAATTAAACCATTATGGCGATGCCTCCGGCCCGGGCTCTCCGCTTCTAGTCCTCGCTCGTACCTCGCTGTGGGCTATTCGCTGTGATCCCTATCGCTTAGACTAGTTTGATTCATTCAGCACAGCTAATAAATAAATTTTTGAGGCAAATTACACATATTTGTTACTTATAATATTAGGATATTTCGTCAAAAGAAAGGAATTGGCATACAAAGCAGGACGATTATAGCTAAGAAAAAAGAAGTTTGTTTTCAAAAAAACCAAGATTAAGGAGTAATTGAACTTGATTTATAAGAAATTTCAGTAATTATTGAGAAAATAAGGCAATTAACTTTATGAATGTCCAAGATTAATTGGAGATTACGGTAAGAAATCCTATCTTTGCGACCTTTTTGAAAAGATACAAAAAATTGCCGATAAAATAGATGAATTTTATGTCCAAATAACAAAAAACGGCAATTTGAACTTGTAAGAAATGGCTATAATTTGATTTGAAAACGGGAAAAAAACTGATCATTTTTGCCCCTAGATTAGAAAACCGTCCAAAATCCACAAGATAAAAGACGGCGTAAGATGTCCAAAAAGAAAAAACGATAAAAAATTATAAAGAAAAGTTTATGGCCTTTGTAATTTTTTATAAAAAATTTGGTAAATGTTATTAGAAGTCGCGTTCACTTTGTAATTTTGTCGGTAATTTTCGCAAATTTTCGATAAATTTTCAGGGTGTATTATGCAACTTGTTAGTTTACAACCCTTTATGTATAAAATTTTTAAAAATATTTTGTTAACCTTAAACCTTTTTTTAATGAATTTAAAATCAATGAAATTGTTTTTGGGTTCAGTTATGTTAATGGGGCTACTATCTCTCACCGTTTCGGCGCAATCAGCGCAACAAAGCGGGGGTGGTACAAGCTCTAAAACAGCTGTAACTCAAAAGAGTGGGCCAACACAACGTGTGGCTAGATCTAATGAAAGCACTTATGCAACTTGCATAAAAAAATCTGGTGCTACTGTAAAGCATACAGCTAGAAAAAGTCCTTCTGTCACAGAAATGAAGCAAATGCTAGCTAATGAAAAGAATCCAGCTGTAAAAGCGAAAATACAAGCTAAGTTGAATTCAGTTAGTAAATAAATAAAAAAAATATGATAAAAAATTTAAAATTTTTATTCGCTGCACTTTTGCTTTTTGCTACTTTCTCAGTGGTAAATGCTCAGGTTACGGCGATTGTTCCCACTTACACTTATGTGGACAATGGAACAAGCTTGGATGTTACCATATCCATTGCTTATGACGATGGCACAAATATTGAGTGGATTGATGGTATTGCAGTTTCAGTTGATTTGACAAACTGGGTAACTGATGGTAATTTCCCAGCTGGAAACTCAGGGTTTGGTGATGCTTCACCGTATGAGGCCATAGTCAATCTGCCATATCCAGCTGGATATGTACAAGGAGATCCTGTTCAGATTTATGTTGATTGGGTGAGCGATGGCTATCCAGATGATACGGTTGAATCAGGAACTGCAGATGAATTTGCAACTTGTGCTGGAGGTTGTATTCCTGCTGGTGCCACCTGTGCTTGTGGTGGTTCATTCGAAGTATTAGTTGACGTGTCATTACACGTTTCTACTATTATGGTAGGTGGTAACTACGGTGATGTTGAAGGCGCATTAGAAGGTGATGGCGAGCCATCCCTTACTGTTGCAGGTGCATGTATCCTAGATGGTTCAGCTTCATTAGGTGACAACGTTGAATCATTTGTAAATTTGGATTTCCCAATTATTACTGGTCAAGAGGCTGTATGTGCTGCAAGCTGTTCGGAAGGTCTTCCAGCAGTTTTCTCTTATAATGCTTCAGTTTTATTTGATACATGGGAAGAAGATTCTGATTCTTTTAATGGATGTGGATCTTTATGTGAATACAATACGTGTGGCGCTCTTGGAAACAATGATGATGAAAATCTTTTTGGAGCTACTTTAGGAACAGGTATTAATACTTGGCCTGTGAATGGTGCCACTGGTGCTAATTCCTATTTCATTGATCTTCCAGATCAAACTTTCACACTTTCTGATAATGGTACGATCACTTTTGGTGGTATCTGGGTTGAAATTACTGAAAATGTATGTAACTCTTCAGGATCATGTGCCACTTCAAGTGCGAATGTGTATATCTCTGATCCTTGTGTTTGTATCAATAACGCAGCAGCTAATGCTGGTGTAGGTCAATTCAGTGAGACTGTAACTGTTCAAGGAAGTACTACAGGTACTGTTTGGACAGTAGTATCAGCTTCTGGTGCTTACGAAGCTCCTGCTTTATTAGATGGTACACAAGCTGGTACAGTTGCTTTGGCTGCTGGTACAGTTTTAGTTGATAATGGTGATGGTACTTTTGATATTTCATTTGTACACAACGATGCAGTTGGTTATGTAATTTCAGTAACTGATGGTACGAATGTACTTTCAATCTCTAATACTTGCAACTATCCTGAGGCTGCTATTGTTGGCATTCCTCAAAATCTTTGTACTACAGATTTAGATATTTATTTATTAGAAGGAAGTCCTACTGGTGGTACATTTACAATTGATGGTGTAGCTGCTACAACACTTGATCCTGCTACCTTCGCTGCTGGTGATAACGCTCTTATTGAATACACTTATACAAATCCAGGTGGTTGTGATGTAACTGTATCTCAAAATGTATGGTTCTATAACTGTTGTTCTGATTTTTCAATTACTGATTTCACAATTTCTTCTAGTAATATATGTGAAAATGAATTATTAGCATTTGAAGTAACTGCAACTAGTAACTTAATAGGTTCTACTGTATCTTATTTCTTAATGACTGAAGAAGAATTTGCAACTACTTTTACAGGTGCTGCACCTTTCATAGGAGTTGGTTCATTATTAGGTTCTTCAGTTTTAGATGATGTATTTGGAGCCGCTCAAGGTTTCTTAGTAGATGTAGATGTTGCACAAGATATAGTTGGATGTGATCCAAGTAGTTTCGTATTAGTAGCAATTGTTGACCCAGCTACTTATCCTGCAGGATTAGATGCAACTGGTGCATGTATTATTGTTGGTCAAACGAATTTAACTGTATGGCCTGATCTAAGTGATGTAACAATCGCTCAAGCTACTATGAATTGTGTTACTACACTTACGCCTAGCTGTGCTGGTGTAACTTTAAGCACTTATGCAGTTTCTAAAGATCCTTTAGATGCAGCTTCTGATGTTACAGTTACTGTTTCTCAAGCTGGTAATCCTTGTACTTTTGATGTAGTTGTTTCTACACCTGCTTGTGGTGTTTGTCCTGATCCTGAATTCAAGAATGTTCAGAATCCAGTTTGTGCATCTGATCCTGATTATATGATTGGTTTATCAGAAGTTGTAACTGGTGGTGGTTTCTTAGTTGAAGGTCCTGGTGCAATGACTCCTGCTGAAACAGGTGTAATTGTTGATAATGGTGATGGTACACTTACTGTATCTCCTACAACAGCTCAAAATGATTATATCGGTGTATATACAATTACTTATACTGCTCCTGTAGTAGCTGGTAATGGTTGTGCTCCAGTAAATATTTCTGAGTCATTTACGATTCACGGATCTTATGATGCTTGCTTTACAGCTCCAGCACCATTTATCTGTTTAGGTTCTGAAACTTACACTGCTACTGCTAATGATGGTCCAGCTGATGGATCTACTCACGAGTGGTACTTAAATGGTGTAATGGTTGGTACTGGTACATCTTATACATTTACTCCTTCATCTGCTGGTGCTTTCTTATTAGAGCACAATGTAGGTGTTGATATCTGTCAAACTCAATGTGCTGTTACTATCAATGTAGTTGATGGTGCTGCTATTGCTAATACTGAATTATTACCTGATAATGTTGTTTGTCAAGGTACTAATAACTGTTTAGTTGACTTAACTCAATATTTGAATCCAGGACCATCCTTAAATGGTGGTACATTCCAATTATTGTGGAATCGTCCTATGATCAACGAGGTTGAATATTCAAATGTTACTGATAGAAATGATGTATCAGGTCCACGTGACTATGTAGAGATCGCTGGTGCCGCTGGTACTGATCTTTCTGATTACTTAATCGTATTATACGAAGCTAAGCAAAATGTTACTGATAATATCGGTGAAGGAAATGGTCGTGTATATGCTGTTTTAAGTCCTGCATTAGGATATGGCTGGTATATTGACTACAATGACGAGACTGGTGTTGAGCCTCCTATGATGAGTGATCCATCTGAAGCTTGTGACAACTGCTTAGTTCCTGATTTAGCACACGGTTGTGGTGATCCATTGAAGTTTGATAATAGCCCTAACCAATGGTGTACTTCACCTGATATCATTCGTCCTCTTGACGGTGATTGTGAGCCATGTAATGCGCCTGGTCGTTGGGATTCTGATGTGTTCCCATTATTTATGTTGAACAGAGGAGCTACTACTGCAAGTACTATTATTCCTGGTCAATTGACTGCTGCTAACGGTGTGGATTATGGTGCTCTAGCTATAGAGTTAGGTACTGGTCGTAACCAATGTACACCAGGTGGTGACACTCATGGTGGTGATATCCAAGCTGGTCCAGCAGGTATCGCTTTAGTTTATGTTGGCGATGATTTTGCTGAAGCTACTCCTCAAGAAGAGGCAATGTTACCATTATATGGTGATCATTCTTTAACTGCAGGTGTTGAGCCTCAAGGTCCTTCTGCTTGTGAGTTTGATTATCAAGTTATTCAATTCGTAGGTTATGGTACTTGTTTCTCAGCTACTCAGCCTCACGATCCAAGTAACCCAATCGCTAATGGTGATGCTTCTTCTTACTTCCCATCTAATGATGTGAATACTGATGGTAACGATTACAATATCGACGATCCAGCTGATGAGCCTTGGTTCGAAGATGATTTCAATGGTAACGTAGCTGACCACGCTGGTCTTTATACTAACAAAGGTATTTTCTCAGCTTGTAATGGTCCAGCTCGTGGATTGATCACTACTGATATCAATGTATGTGATATGTCTTCTACAGGTTCAGTACAATTTACTAATGATTGTTGGGTTATTCCTAATGTAACTGATTCAGAAATTAACTACCCATCTAGTGATTGTGTTGGTGGTGGTCCAGGTGTTGAGTTATTCTCACCAGGTTGGTTAAACTGGGCACAGTTAGGAAATACACAAACATCTTTCACTAACTGTACAGGTTCTTCTTCTGAAGAATTCTACTATGACTTTATCGCTCCTAATGGTGACATATTAAATATGTGTAACTTATGTCCTACATTATTTGTAGGTGGTTTAGCTGTTCAAGAAGATGAGGCATTAACTTATGGTCCAGGTACTGGTGGCGACTTAGATAGCGATGATGAAAATGATATTTTATTCGATTTCAGAAAGAATCAAGTATATCCAGTATGTTTCAGCTATACCTTCCCTGGTATGCCTCAACAGTCTGAGTGTGCGCCTGAGGCTGACTCTGATCTTTGTATCTATATCATGTCTCAAGAACAAAATTTCTGGGAAGGACCTCGTTTCCTTTGCGAAGGTATGAGTACACCAGTTAATTTGAATACTTTATTAATGGATAGCATCCAATTCGTTGGTCCTCATAAGTTATGGGGTAGTGTTGAAGCTACTATTGAGAAAGAATTTACTGAGAATATGAAAGCTCCTATCATTACTGAAGTTAACTATGTATATCACGATATACAAGATGATTTAGGTGGTGGTGATGTTACTACTGATAACCACTGTATTAGCTACAATTATGTTCCAACATCTGTAGGTACTCCTAATTCAGCTGATGACTACCATACAAGATATATCTGCGAAGGTATTGAAATCTCCGGTGAGGCTGGAACTGAATTATCTTGTTATGCTTTAGTATTCTATCATAATTCTACTGTTTATGGAGATAACTCTCCAGCTAACGGTGCTGCACAAGATGTAATCTATTTAGGTGCTGATGGTTTACTACATGCTACTAATATCAACGAAGGACAATATATGCAGTTATATGGTACAATAGATACAGATTGTGGACCAAATCCTAATCGCGATCTATTTACTGTTCCTGGTTTATTAGATTGGGGTACTACTACTTTCACTGATGAAGGTGTTACTCAAAATATTCCAAATGGTCAGTCTTTTGCTGATACTCATATGAGTGAGTTCTTTGGAACTCCTTGGTACTATGGTGCTACTTATACTGGAAATGCTAACAATTTCGGTAATAACTTCGGTGGTGCTAATGCAAATATTCCTGCTGTAGGTGGTTTGTTCTGGGATAACAATAACAACCATGCTTATGATAGCTCTGATGACTTAGCTGATCCATTAGACTTCCCATGGGAGCGTCGTTCTGAGTGTCAAGGTCAATGCGGTGTGGGATCTCGTTGGTTCCCAATCGCTGATGTACCAGGTGGTTCTATGGATGAGATCGGTGGTGTAGGTATCATGAATACATGTACTGGCGAATTATTAGACTTCATTAGCTGGGGTTCTGATGTTCCATTATGTAATGTTGCTTATGAAGATGATTCTTATGGTGGTCCATTTGAGCAATTAACATCTACTCCTATCGATACTACTCAGGATGCTTATTCTACTGATGACTTACGTACTCTACAGTTCTGGTCTTGCTCATTATTATCAGAAAGTACTCAAGCTAATGCTTGTGTAGCTGAGAAGTGTGCTAATGATGGTGGTGTTTGGGTTATGGTATTTGATGGTGGTAATGCAATGATTCCTGGATGTTTTGATGTACCACAACTTGGTGGTAACACTGAGTTCTCTAATTCTATAGGTTATTACAATTGTACTTTAGATCCAGATGCTACTAAGTGTGTTGCTCCTGATGCGCTTACTCTTCCTTTAGGTGATCTTTCTCAATTAGTTGAGGATGGTGGTTCATATCAAATCACTGAGTTAGATAATGCATTATCAGCTAATACTGGTACTATTCCTTCTAACTATATCGTTACTGACCACGAGATGGAAGTTACTATCTCTGGACCATCAGGTGATAAAGTTATTCGTTACACTGTAGGTTCTGATCTTTGTTCAATCACTGGTCGTCCTACTGATTTCGATACTTGGACTAATACTAATGACATTAGTGTTTTCTGGGAAAATTCAGTTGAACCTATGGACTACATGCAGTTAAATGAAAACTTACAAGGTAGCTATCAAACTCCTCCTGTTTTCTTATATGATCCATTAGATTATTATTCTGCTCCATTGAACCAAGGTTATATTGGTGGAACTGATGATGAGCCTTATGGAAATGTAGCTTGTATGGACGATAATGATTTTATCAATGCTAATTACAGCAATAACTGTTTGAATGGTGAATTCTGGGGTGGTGGAAATCCAAACTTCCAGTCTCCAAATAATTTATTCTTCGGTTATGACAATGGATACCAAGTAGCACCTGCTGCTGGTACCGATAATAACCTAAATGATGGTGGATGTTACGAAGGATATTGCACTACATTAGCTCAAACTAACTATTGGGTTAAGGATCTTTGTGCATATATCTTCAATGGTAATCGTCGTATTCCTGTAGCTGGTTCTGCTGGCGATACTTGCTTCACTCTTGATCGTACTCCTCAAACTTATACAGTTTCTATAACTATGAGAATGACTTACGAGCAGTGTTTCCCAATCGGAGATTTCTATGGTCCTGGCGTAACTGTTAATATGGATAATATGGATGATCCGTTCTGGCAATTAGATCCATCAGGATTGAGCGATGAGTCTCCTTTAGAGATTACTTTCAATGCATCTAACTTCAATGATTTAGATACTGATGAGGCTTCTGATGATATTAATTGTAGCAATCCTTCTACTCAGTTAGTACCAGTTAACTTCAGTTATCCTGCTGATTTGGTTGATGATATTACTGTATGTTCTACTGATGATATCATACTTGTAACATTATTAGCTCCAGGTACTCCTGCTAATGGTCAATTTACTTGTGCTGATTGTCCTTCTGGTGCACTTCCAAGTAACTTCTTCTTTAACCCAGAGGCTTCTGGTCCTGGTTCATTCACATTACACTATGCTACAAACATAGGTACTGATTGTTTCACTGAAGATGAGATCGTTATCAATGTATTAGGTAATTTGAATATGGATGTTGACTGTAATGGTGATTCTTATGATATCACTGCTAGCGGTTACCCTGCTGATGCTAACCTAACTGGAATTTGGGTAGGTGGTGTTAACTACGGTCCTGGTCCAACAATTACTGTTGATGCTCCTGCTGTAACTACTGATGTAGATGTAACTTATGACTTTGACGGATGTCAAGTTGTTGAAACTGTAACACTTTATCCTTCAGTTAATCTTACAGCTATCCAAATCGGATGTACTGATGGTGACTTCGGTGGTAGTGTTAATTTGTTTGTAAATGGTGGTATAGTTAACGTGGCTAATGGTTACCATTACACTGTAAATGGTGGTGCTTCTATGGCATTATCTTCTCCAGTTGTAAGCGGACTTAACCCAGGTTTAAATACAATCTGTTTAAGCGCTAATGGTAGTGGATGTGAAGATTGCTTTGATTTAGTAGTTGCTCCTGTAACTGCTGAGCCTAGTGTTGAAACATCTTCTGTATGTGTAGGTGAAACTGTAATTGTAACAGCTACTCACGAAGATCCAACTGCTACATTTAACTGGTCATTAAACGGTTCTACAATCGTTAGCACTAATGATTTCTTCACATTTACTAATATTCAGAATGCACAAACTGTTTTAGTTAATGCAACTGTAGGTACTTGTCAGTCACAGTATGTTGCTGTAACTGTAACACCTATCGCTCCTGTTAATGTAATTGCGGTTGATTCTGAGTGTATTGAAGGTTCTATCCAGTCTTTAGTAACTGTAGTATTAGCTGGTACTGGTCCATTTGTTTCTTCTGGTTCTGGTTCTTTCAGCGGTAATGTATATACTGAGATTGTTTCTAATGGAAATCATTCTTGGACATTCAATACTGTAGCTGCTGACATCGCTGGTTGTGATGGTGAAACTGTTAGTTTAACAACTAACTGTGAATTGCCTCCATTAAATGCTGATCCAGATGATTTAGATGAGCACAGTGCTGGTGATATCGTAATATTCAACGGTGGTAACTTGTTACCTAATGATGAAGGTTCTGGTATCTCTGTAGTATCTGTTTATGAGTGTGACGGTGGTACTTACACAACTCTTGGTACAGTATCTAATAATGGTAATGGTAGCTGGACTTATACTCCTCCTTCCGAGACATTCGTAGGTAATGATACTTTGTGTTATACAATCGAAGATGAGTTCGGTCAAATAGATGATACTTATGTTGTAATTAGCTATGTTGATGTAGTTGCTTGTGACTTTGTTCTTACTGTAAATACAGTATGTGATGAGACTTTACCTCAGTACTCGCTAATAGTAACTGTTTCTCAAGGTCCTGCTAACGCAGTATATGAGTTATGGACTGGTACAGGTGATCCGATATCAGGCTTACAAGCTGACGGTAGTGGTTTGTTAGTATATCAGTTAGGACCATTTGAGTCTGATGGAAATAATGGTTATAGCATTCAAATAAACAGCTTAAGCGGTGGTTGTTCTCAATCATCTAGTTTGCCATTAGTTGAGTGTATTAAGACATCTATCGATCTATTAACTTTCAGTGGTGAAGTTTTATCAGAAGGTAACTTAATTTCTTGGACTACTAGTTCAGAAACTGAGAATGACTATTTCACTGTAGAGCGTTCTAAAGATGGTATCTCTAACTGGTCTGAAGTTCTTACTGTAGATGGTGCTGGTAACTCAAGTTTAGCTATTAATTATGCTAAGTTAGATGCATCTGCTCCTAATGGAACAAGCTTCTACCGTTTGAAAGAAACTAATTTCCAAGGTGTTACTCGTGTAGCTTCTGATGTAATTAGTTTAACTCGTGGTGTACAGTCTTATTCATTCACAAATGTTTATCCTGTACCTACAAGTGATGTTGTTAATGTTAGATTTGCTAGCGTAAAAGAAACATCTGTTACTGTTAAAGTTTATGACATCGCTGGTAAGTTAGTAACTACCAAGAATGTTGTAGCTCAAGCATCATCAGATAATAGTTTCAGCCTCGATATTCGTGGTTATGCTGCTGGCACATACTATATGTCATTGACTGATGGTGAAGTTACCATCAATACAAAAATCATTAAAGATTAAGGTTTAAGTAATTTAGTGGTGAAGCCCCGCACATTGTGCGGGGCTTTTTTTTGGTATTAGTTTAGGTTTGATCAAAAACTACTGGTGCCTATAGGTTTGGTGGTATTGTAACGGAGTTATAAAAATGTTCAAGCCTGAAAATTTTAGCTTTGGCTTGTTAAATCACTCTGAATTTTTTTATTGTATAGGTTTTAGCCATTAATGGTGCATAGGATATTCACACCATTTTATATTTTTTCGTAAAAAAGTTTGCATCAAATTGTAAAAGGTCATTTCATATACGTTGCCTTCATGTTGTATTCGCGATAGGGATCGCAGCAAACCAAGCGATAGCGCAGGTTCTTGTT